>JADGPN010000120.1 GCA_017882465.1 Solirubrobacteraceae bacterium | reverse complement strand
TGCCAGGGCGCGCCGGGGGTGATCTGCTCGCCGGTGATGGAGCCCTCGCGTAACCAGCGATGCACGGTTGCGGTGGATACGTTGAGCTCGCTGGCGGCCTTGGCGATCGTGACCATCTCATCATCGTGATCGGTCGCGCGGACGGGAGCGGCGGGGATCTTGTGGTAGGTGCGCAGCCCGTGCACGTTGTGCGCGCGCCCTTTTGAGCTCGCCGCCGAGCTCATGTGCTCGCTACCCGGGATCCAGCACCGGACCGCGCAGACGCTGATCGGCGAGTTCGGGATCGACATGTCGCGCCTCCCCAGCGACAAGCACTTCGTCAGCTGGGCGGCGCAGTGCCCGGGCAACCACGAATCGGCCGGGAAACGCCGCTCCGGGCGCACACGCAAAGGCCCGGAGCACCTCAACACGGCCCTCAATGACGCGGCAATGGGCGCGATCCGCGTCAAGGACGGCCACTTCGCTCGCAAGTACCGGCGCGTCAAGGCCCGCTCCTGCCACGGGGTCGCGCTCGGCGCTGTCAAGCACTCGCTCCTGATCGCGATCTACCACATGCTCAAAAAACGGCGAGCTCTACCGGCCCCCGACCCCCAACCCCGAAGCCGAACGCAAGCAACGCGAACGGACGACCAAACGCCTCATCGCGCAACTCGAGAAGCTTGGGCACTCCGTCGCGCTCCAAACGTCAACAGCCGAGCCGGCGGTCGCACCCTGAACGTATTTTCCTAAGAGAACTCCGAGGAGGCGCCGGGCGGGCAGGGGAGCCAGGCAGACCGACGGGCCGACCCAGACCGACTCCCTGACCGACGTAGTCGGTCAGGGTTGCACGAGCACGAGTCCGGTGAGGGAACGGGAGCCGCCCGTGAGGGGTCACGGTCAAGCGGACACCCGGCGAACGCGGGGTAGCCATCGGACGCGAGGTCCCGGGTTGTCCGGGCCGGTCACTCTGGGTGCCCTCCGCGCACGGCGCTACGATCCGCCGCCCGTGGATTACCCTGTCGAGAGCTTCACAGCGTCTGAGCGTGAGCGCCTGAGCGCTCATTTCACGAACCTCGACCGCCCCGTGTTCGCGCTGGTCAACCTGCCGGAGACGGTCAAGGGAGCGCTGTTCGCTCGCTACTCGCGCTATCCCGGCACCTTGCGGCGGCTGTTCCTGGACGAGTTCGCCGACGATCTCGCGTCGCTCGGTTCGTCCGCGCGCTGGGACTCGCGCGAGGGAGATCGCGCCGCGAACCTGTACGAGCGGGTCTTCCTCGGCTATGGCGATGACTCGGTGGCCCAGCTCGGGGGCGCGCACGTGGCCTGCGAGTGGGTCTCGAACGTGCTCACGAAGCTCCTCCAGCGTCCCCGCCTGGGCGCATACCTCGAGCAGTCGACCCGGTACATCGCCTATGACGCCCCGGTGCCGGATCCGCCAGGCGGGTACCGCTACTACCGGGACCCCGAGCTGGGCCCCCGGTACGTCGAGGCGATGGACGAGCTGTTCTCGATCTACTCGGCCGCCCTCCCCGCCGTCGCCGCCTGGGCCGAGCGCGAGTATCCGCGCGCCGGCGATGAGGCCCCGGCGGCGCATGCCCGAGCGATCCAGGCCAAGGCGCTCGACCTGCTGCGCGGCCTGCTGCCGGCGAGCTCGCTCTCCCACATGGGCATCTTCGCCACCGGCCAGACCTACGAGCACCTGATCATGCACCTGCTCGCCCATCCGCTGCCCGAGGCGTGCAGCTACGGCCGCATGATCCTCGAGGAGATCAAGGCCGTGATGCCCAGCTTCGTCGCCCGCGTCGAGCGGCCCGAGCGCGGCGGCGCGTGGATCGGCTACCTCGAGCGCCGGGCGCAGGCCGGCGAGCGCTGGGCGGAGCGGCTCGACGTGCGCGCCGACGCCACCGCGGGACCGTCGGTGACGCTGCTGCGCAGCGAGGGCGACGAGGAGGATCTACTGGCCGCGCTGCTGTTCGAGTCCGCGGGCTGCCCGGAGACCGCGATCCGGGGCGCCGTCGGCGCGCTGGACGCCGACGACCGGGCGACCGTCCTGGCGGAACTGGTCGGCGACCGGGCCAACCGGCGCTACCGGCCCGGCCGCGGCTTCGAGGCGCTGCGCTACCGGTTCGAGATCGTGTCAGACTACGGCGCCTTCCGGGACCTCCAGCGCCACCGGATGCTGACCGTCCAGTGGCAGTCGCTGACCCCCGATCTGGGGGCCGGGGTGCCCGAGCAGGTCGAGCTCGCCGGCTGTGGCGGCGAGTACCGGCGGGCGCTCGAGATCTCACGGCAGGAGTACGAGCGCCTCGCCCAGGAGGGCCTGCTTCAGGCCGCGCCGTACGCGCTCTGTCTCGGCTACCGCATCCGCTACGTGCTCGATCTCAACGCCCGCGAGGCGATGCAGCTAATCGAGCTCCGCTCAGGGCGCGAGGGACACCCCAGCTACCGCGCCGTCGCCCACGAGATGCACGCCCAGATCGCGTCCGTTCACCCGGCCGTGGCCGAGGCCATGACGCACGTGGACCGGGACGCAGAGCCTCGTCTGGAGCGGATCCTGTCAGAGATCCGCACCCACGCTCGCGCGATCGCGGGCCCGTAGCCCCCGCCGGCCGCCGGCTCATCCCCCCATCTCCGGCCGGCGCAGCTGACACACCGACTGGACATGACAGCGGCCGGGAGTAAGCTCAGCCGCGAGTCTTCATGGACTTCGCGTACGGGGTACTGGCTGGGATCGGTCTCACGGCGATCGCCATGTGGGGATGGCGGTGCGCCCAGGCGACGTCGCGCTCCCGCAGACCGCAGGCGAGCGGGATGCAGTCCGCGCTCCACGCGGCCACGTCGACGCTTCCTCATCTGCGCCGCGGACTGGAGGCGAGGAGCGCCGAACGGGCGCTGCCGCATCTGCGGGCGCTGACGGGTGCTGTCGCGGTGGCGCTGGCCGACCGCTGGTCGGTGCTGGCGATCGACGGTGAGGGTCGGGAACAGGTCCGGCCGGGCGATCTGCTGTCGAAACTGCTCGCGCGGACACCGGACGACCGAGTGCACATCGAGCCGCGGCTGGTCTCGTCGGACCCCGAGTGCCCGCTGCGCGCCGCGGTGCTCGTGCCACTGCTCGTACGGGAGAGACGGGTGGGCACGTTGATCGTGTTCTATCGCCAGGTGGGGCGGCCGCGCGGCGAGGAGGTCCGGGTCGTCCACGAGGCGGCGGCCCTGGTCTCTGCGCAGATCGCGCTGTCCGTCCTCGATGAGCAGGAGGAGCGGCTCGCGCAGGCGGAGCTGAGGGCCCTTCGAGCGCAGATCTCGCCCCACTTCATCTACAACGCCCTCGCCGCGGTGGCCGGCGACATCCACTCCCGGCCCGAGGAGGCGCGTGAGCTGCTGAGCGACTTCGCCGAGTTCACGCGCTACCTGTTCCGCGATGGCCGCCCGTACGTGACCCTGGCCGACGAGCTCGAGCACGTGGACCGCTACCTGCGGCTCGAACAGGCCCGTTTCCGCGACGGCCTGCACGTGACCGTGGACGTGGCGCCGGAGGCGCTGCCGGCGATCGTCCCCGCCCTCTCGGTTCAGCCCCTGGTCGAGAACGCCGTCCGGCACGGGATCGAGCGCCGCGCCGGCGACGGGCGGATCCGGATCGTCGGCCGCGTGATCGGGCCCGACGTGGAGCTGCGCGTGAGCGACGACGGCTCGGGGATCGAGCCCGCCCGGCTCGCCGCCGTGCTCGCCGGCGCCGGGGGCGGCATCGGCCTGGCCAACGTCGATGGCCGTCTGCGAGCCACCTTCGGGGAGCAGTACGCACTGCGAATCGAGTCGCGTGCCGACGAGGGCACCACCGCGGTGATGACGGTCCCCTGCCTCCAGGCCGGCGCCGAGGCGGCGTGAACCGCGACGGCCTGACGATCCTGGCCGTGGACGACGAGCACAGCCAGCTCGAGGACCTGGCCCGGCTGTTGCGCAGCTTCCCTTCCGTGTACGAGGTGGAGTGCGCCTGCGATGGACGCGACGCGCTGGTGAAGGCGACGCACGAGCAGTACGACGCGATCTTCCTCGACGTGCGGATGCCCGATCTCGACGGCGTCGCGATCGGGCGTGTGCTGCGTCGCTTTGCCGCTGCCCCGGAGCTCGTGTTCGTCAGCGCTTACGACACCGCCGCGGTCGACGCGTTCGAGCTGCACGCGCTGGACTATCTGCGCAAGCCGGTCAGCCGGCGCCGCGTGGAGGAGGCGATCGATCGCGTCATGGTCGCGGTCGAGGGACGAGAGGCGCAGGCCGCGCCGACCAGGGCGCCCGCGCCCTCGCGCGCGGCCGAGAACGCGGACGTGGTGGCGGTCGCGAACATTCGCGGAGGCGGAACGCGCCTGGTGGCGCGCGGTTCGATCCTGTTCGCCCAGTCGAACGGCGACTACGTCCGGATCGTGACGGGGGACGGCCGTTACCTGCTTCGCAGCACGCTGGCCGAGCTCGAGGATCGCTGGTCCCAGTTCGGCTTTGTCCGCGTTCACCGCCAGTACGTCGCCAACGCGCGGACCGCGGTCGAGGTGCGGCCGCTGCTCGGTGGAACGGCCGAGCTCGTGTTCGGCGACGGCCAGGCGATCCCGATCGCGCGGCGACACGTCGCCGGTCTGAGGCGCACGCTCGGCGTCTGAGGCTTACACCCCGATCGCCTGCGGAAACCGGAAGTGGCGCTGTGGATCCACCCGGCGCTGGACGGCCACCAGGCGAGAGTAGTTGGAGCCGTAATAGGCCCGCTGCCAGTTGCTCAGCTCGGCATCGATGTAGTTCTGATACGCCTGGCCGGAGACGAACGGACGCATCGAGGCATGGGTCGCGCGCAGCCACGCCGCCCCGCCACCGTACGTGAGGTACTGCATCGCGCACAGCGTGTTGCGGTGCACGAACGCCGTCGCACCCGGAGCGACCCGGTTGATCGCCCCGCCGTAGCTGTCGAACAGGATCGCCGCCGATCCCGGCTGGCGCTGCCGGGCCTCGATCGCGGTCAGGAGCGTCGCGCGGCCGCGACCCGAGAGCGCTCGCGCGAGGTAGTCGGACTTGGCGCGGAAGCTGGCCCGCTCCAGCTTGCCGCCCGCACGCGTCCCCTCGGTGTGGCAGGACGCGACGCTCTCGTGGAGGCATCCGGCCCAGCGCATCTGCAGAGGAGCGTATGCCTGGTCACCCGTCGATGCGCTCGCACCAGCGACGGAGGTGATCGGTGCGAGCAGGCGCGCCAAGTCCGACGACGGGCCCAGGTACTGCCCCGTCACCTTCACCGCCGGGGTGCCGCCGCCCGCCTCGAGGTGGAAGATCGAGGTCAGCTCGTCGCGCGCGTGCGGGGCCCACTCCAGCCACGCCTCCAGCGCGTCGGAGGCCGATGACCACGGCCACTGGAGGAAGAACCACGCCGCCGAGCGTGGCAGTGGGTGCACGCTGAAGGTGAACTGAGTCACGACGCCGAAGTTGCCGCCTCCGCCCCCGCGGAGCGCCCAGAGCAGGTCGCGGTCGGTCCGCCGGTCGACGGTGCGCACGCGCCCGTCGGCGGTGACAATCTGAGCGGACACGAGGTTGTCGGAGGTCAGGCCGAAGCGACGGGCGGCGAGTCCCATCCCCCCGCCGAGCGTCACACCGGCGATCCCGACCGACGGGCACGAGCCGCCGGGCACCGTGGCCCCGCGATGGGCGAGCCCGACGTACATGTCGATCAGCTGCGCCCCGGCTCCGATCGTGGCTGTCCCCTGGCGGCGGTCGACGCTGAGCCCGCGCATGAAGCTCAGATCCAGGACCACGCCTCCGGGCACGGTCGAGTAGCCGGCGTAGCTGTGGCCACCGGAGCGGGCAACCAGGCGCACCCCGTGGGCGACCGCCCAGCGGACCGCGCCGCGAACATCGAGGGCGTCGAGGGGAAAGGCCACGGCGCTGGGGCGAACCCAGTCGAAGCGCTCGTTATAGACATGGGATGCGTTCGCGAAGCCTCTCGTGCGAGGCGTCATCACTGGACCGCGCATCGCCTGCGCGAGGGTGCGCGGCACCGGTGGCCCGGGCGGGCGCCGCGGCCCTCCGGTTCTGAGCAGAGCAGCGATCGCCTCGCCGGTCCCCGCGCCGGTGGCGCCGGCGCCGACGACGCCGCCGACCAGCCCCAGGAATGCGCGACGGTCGAGCGGATTCCCCTCCATCGGAGGGCGAGCCTATTCCGAACGCGCGCCAGATGGAAGAGCGGCCTCGGGCGGAGATCGGCGCGCCACCCAGTCCTCAGGCGCGGCCCTCGGGATGGCGGGGCAGGCCATCGTCGGGGACCCGCTCCCAGACCGGGGCGTAGGCGACGAACTGCCGGGCGCTCGGCCGAATCCCGAGTCGAGGGTCCCCATCCTGATCCCGACCTGATCGGCGTGCGCCGGGTTGCGGCTGAACATCGAGGAGCCGCACTTGCCACAGAACCACTTCCCCCACCCACGCTCCGGCTTCCAAGCGCCGAGATGGTCCTCCCCGGAGACGACCCGGAAGCTCCCCGGGACCGGGCGAGCGTTGGGGGAGGCTGCCGCGCCGGTTCGTCGCTGACAGCGCGTGCAGTGGCAGTAGGACGCCGCCACGAGCGGCTCCGTGACCTCATAGGTGACCGCGCCGCAGTTGCAGCGACCGGTCAGTGCCGCGAAGGCGGTCAAGGCCGCTGACCTGCGGCGCCGGCCAGCTCGCGGCGCAGCCGGCGCTCGCGCGCCTTGGCGGCCTCGCGCTCGCGATCGCGTGGCGGCGCGTTGGTCGAGAGCTCGCCGAGCAGGCGACGCGAGACTTCCTCGATCTCGTCCACGGCGCGTAGGAAGGCCTGCTCGTTGGCTCGGGACGGCTTCGAGGAGCCGCTGATCTTGCGGACGTACTGCAGCGCGGCGGCCCGGATCTCAGCGTCGGTCGCGGGCGGCTCAAAGTTGTGAAGGGTCTTGATGCTTCGGCACATGGGACCAAGGTTAGAGGTCGAATCTTTGTCGAGCCGGCTATCGGGTTTGCCGGCTTGGTATTTGGATGTCATATTGCGCCGGCACGGTGACGCTCCAGCGCTTGCGGCCTGCCCGCCGGCCTGTCCCTCAACTGCACCAGCCCTGCCAGTCGCTCTCCGCCTCGTCGTAGACGGCGGGGTCATTCCACAGAGCCTGCTTGCGGAAGTCCTCCGGCGGGGGAACTTCTCGATCTCGAGCAGCTCCTCGAGGGGCGACTCGAGCGCGTCGCTGTCAGGGGTCGGGGCAGTCTCGGCCGGGGCGTTACTCGCCGCCGCGCTGAAGTCGCCGCGTCGACCGGAGTCGTCCGCCGGTGGCGCATATGGCGACGAGGTAACGATCGACGATCTGCGCCTCTGGGATCCTTCATCGGCGGCGGACAGCGCCGCCAACAGTGCCCCGCGGACGGATGTCGGATCTACTTACGGCGCTTGCGCTTGCGCTTCGGGATGGCGGCCCGCGGCCCGCGGGCGGCCGGCGCTCCGACGGCCTGTGGGGCCGGAGTGCGGGCAGGCTTGGTCTTCGCCCCCGCCGGAGCCGCCTTGCTCCGCTGCTCGCGCATTTCGGCCGAGGACGGCCACGGCTGCGCACGGCCGGTGGTCCAGGCCGGGGGCACGCCGGTCGGCCAGCGGCCGTAGAGAAGGTAGGCCAGCGTCAGCAGCCAGAAGCCCTGGACCACTGGCACCGGCGACCCGATCGGGAAGATCACCAGCACGCCGGCGAAGATCCCGAGGTAGCCCATGAAGCGCGTCAGCAGGCCCACGCGCAGCGCGTTGAGCGAGGTCAGCACGAAGCCGATCGCCAGCAGCAGCGCGGCCGCCTGGCCGATGAACGGCATCACCAGGACGATCGTGGCCTGCGTGAGCTGGTGGGCCTGCTGGTAGGTCTGCGTGCCGTGGCTGACGAAGTCATTGGCCTTGGAGGCGATCACGATCGCGTACACCACGCCCGACAGTGCGGCCAGGACACCGCCCACGATGGTCGCGATCCTCACCCATGACTTGAGGTCGGGTTTGCGCGCCTGAGCCGCGCCATACAGGTAACTGAGCGTTCCGGCGACCGCGAGCAGGGCACACGCGTTGACGACCGAGCCGATCACGTCGATCGGGAACCGCTTGTGTGCGATGATCAGGTCCGCGGTGAGTTCGTCGACCTTGACGTGCGGACCGGAGAGTTGGATCGCTGCCGCGGCGACCAGCAGCACGCCGGCAAGCGCCGCAAGCACCGAATATCGAACGCGCACGCGCGCTTCATATCGCAGCCGGTCGTCCGCGCTCATGGGCCTATGCTAGCCGCGCGACGCCGATCGCCGTTCCGTGTCGATCCCTGGTGAGCCACAACCCGCGGGCAGCTCATCGCGACTGTCGCTGTCCGTGGAAGGAGCGCAATCCGCGCGGCGCGGACTCGCCTTCAGGAGCCATCCGCGCGGGAATGTCCTCCGGATCGTCGGATCCGAGCACGCGCCCGATGCGATCACCCGCAAACAGGAATAGGTTCAGAAACGGCTCGGCGATCCTGATCGCGGTCTCGAACCGTCCCCGGCGGCGGTCCCGATTTCGATTGTGCGCCGACATCGCGTGGCAGTGTACGGCGCCGTCCGCCCGGGGGGATTCGGCCGGGCGGACGCGCGGCCGCCTACACCCGCGGCGTGAACGACCTCGCTTAGAGCGGCGACCATCGCCGAGCTTGCACCCGTCCCTCCGCGAGCCGGGGATCGCCACCGGCTAACATGGAGCCAATGGAAGGAAGCGGATTCGGTGACTTGTTCGGTGATCCCGATGAGCTCCAGCGCAGACTCGGTGAGTTCGCCGAGCAGATGCAGGGAGCTCAGCGGCTCGCCTGGGCTGACAACGCGATCAAGCTCGCGGTCGACCTGACCGTTGCGGCTATGAATCGAGTCAATATCCAGGGGACGACCGAGCAGCAGGCCGAGCAGCTGCGCGCCGTGATGGCGGTCATCTTCCCTGAGGCGGTCACCCTCGTGCGCGAGGCGCGCGAGGGCCTGCAGTAGACCGGCCCTCAAGCGCCGTCGGAACCTCGACGGTCCGTCAGCCCGAGGGGGTCCGGAAGTCCGGACCCTCGGCCTTCGATCAGATTCAGAAGCCCGATGCAGCCTTTTCCTTGATCGTCGCGCCGGCTTGCGAGGCCAGCGAGCTGATGCTGCCGATATCCCCGTTGGCCGATTCCAGGCCCGATAGGTCGGGGCTGCCGCCCTTGAGGCTCGCGACCGCGGAATCGAGCTTGGTCTTGAGTGCGGTGATCGGCGCGACCAGCTTCGAGAGCAGCGGGCTGCCCTGTGCCGCAGTGAGCGCAGCTCCGAGGCGGTTGACCACGAACGCACCGGCCAGAGCGGCCTTCACGACCGTGGCCTTGTGCTGCAGTGGGTGAGCGAAGTCACCGGCCTTGAGCGGCTTGTAGATCCAGCGGTGGAAGGTGCCGAAGGCCAGCCCCGCGTCGATTAGGAACTTGGTCTTGGCAAAGTGGACCTTCGGCGCCGCGGTGGTCGTCTGACCGCTGGAGCCGGAGCTGGCCGCTGAGCTCGAGCTGGAACTGGAGCTGCTGCCGCAACCCGCGACCACGAGGGCTGCCACGAGCAGGAACGGGACCATGCGCTTCACGGACATCCACCTCACAGGGTTGGGAACTGCGCCCCCGGGCGGGCGCGCGTTGTGCACTGTAGCGGCGGTCGTGGCCGCGATCTGCACTTCTAAGGGCTTGTTCACAATTCGTGCTTTGGCGGGCGAGTTGAACGAGCGGCAGCGCCGGTTGTGGAGGAGCCGAGCCGCGCGACGGCTCGAGCCCGCCGTTCCATGTCGCACTCGCGATGGCGTCGTCGGGAGGCGGCATGAGGCGGTGACGAAGTGGCCGCTCAGGAGCCGCGCAGAGAGTCAAGCACCAGCTCGTCGTGCTGATCCGGCTTGACCTTGCGG
The DNA here is from genome assembly GCA_017882465.1 of Solirubrobacteraceae bacterium. Lineage (GTDB taxonomy): Bacteria > Actinomycetota > Thermoleophilia > Solirubrobacterales > Solirubrobacteraceae > Palsa-465. Next base: position 1,933 of record JADGPN010000120.1, on the reverse strand, counting down.
AGCACGGCCGTGATCGTGCCCTCGGGCGAGATCACGAACGTCGTGCGCTCCATGCCCATGTACGTGCGTCCGTACATCGACTTCTGGACCCAGACGCCGTACTTCTCGGCCACCGAGTGGTCCTCGTCGCCGAGCAGCGGGAACCCGAGGCCGTGCTTGTTGTCGAACTTCGCGATTCGCTTGACCGGATCGGGCGAGACCCCGAGCACCACGGCACCGGCACGCTCGTAGTCGGCCCGGTGATCGCGGACGCCGCAGGCCTGCGTCGTGCACCCGGGAGTGTCCGCCTTGGGATAGAAGTAGAGGATCACGTTCTTGCCCCGTAACGACTCCAGCGAGACCGGCTCGCCATCCTGGCCGGGAAGGGTGAAGCCGGGGGCTTTGTCGCCGGGGTTCAGGGTCATCTGGCTCCTATTTCATTTCAGTAGTCGCGACAGCCGCCGGTCCTTCAGCAGCTTGCCATCGGTCTGACAGGTCGGGCAATAGCACATCACGTAGTCCTCGTAGAAGACGGCCTCGAGGCGATCTCCGCAGCGCGGGCACGGATCGCCGTTGCGGCGATGGACCGTGAGCGGCATCGGCAGCTTGTCGGGGATCGGCAGCGCGATCGTCTGCTCGTAATGGGCGATCGCCGCCCCGAGGCGCTCGACGATCGCCGCCCGGAGCCGCTCCGCCTCATCGGCGTCGAGGTCGGAGCCGCGCTTGAACGGCGAGATCCGCGCCGTATGTAGGATCTCGTCGACCCACGAGCGCCCGATGCCGGCGATCACGTGCTGGTCACGCAGCAGCGCATGGAGCGGCCGGGGAACGTCGAGCAGCGGCTCGAGCGGGGGCGGGTCGGGCCACGCCTCGGGGCCGAGCGCGGCCAGCGTGTCCTCGGCCTCCAGATCGGGTGTTCGCAGCAGCTTGACCCACGCCCGCTGCCGGGTCCCGAACTCCCGCAGCCGGAGCTCGCGCCCGTCCTCGAGGCGCACCAGCAGGCGCGACGCACGATCGCGCAACGAGGCGCGCGTGTCGAACAGCTGCAGACGCCCGGCCGACATCAGATGGACCAGGAGCGCGAGCTCTTCGTCGATTTCGATCACAAACAGCTTGCCCCGCCGCCGGACGCCGCCGATCGTGCGGCCCTCGAGGGCGGTGAGCGACGGATCGAAGGTCTTCAGCGCGTTGATCCCTGGCGCCAGCGCTGACTCGATCCGAGCGCCCGTTGCGGCGGCGCCGATCAGGCGCGCTGTGATCTCGACCTCGGGTAGCTCGGGCATGGCTCTGAGGTAACGAGGTTAGCCGGGCCGGAAATCCTGCGGCTCTTGTTAGAGCTCGTTCAGGATCGCTTTAGCGCGCCGAGGAGACTCGTTCCCATGAGCGATCTACTTGCCATCGTGGGACCGGCGGAGTACCCAGCTGTTGGACGAGATCGAGCGCCGTAGACCCGATCGCGTGACGGTGCTGGTCGAGGATCGTGACGAGGGTGGGCCCGGGACGACACGCCGCTGGCGCGGGCGCCCCGCGACCGCCTCGCGGCGCTGCTGCACAGGATCGAGGTGCGAACCGGGGCCGCCGTGGTGGGCCTGGTGGGCAGCGGCCGCATCACCTTGAGCCCGTCAAGCCTCGGGCGTGATCGTCCACGACGCTGATTGTGGCAGCGAACCGGGGGCTTCTTCGCCACCGGCGCCCTCGTTCACCGCCGGTTCAGAACGAAGTGGCGGTCCGGATCACGCCCCGGCGCGATCCGGACTGTCCACTTACCCAGCGGGTATGCCCCCACGCGGTCGGCCGCCCCCATGCTCCGGGCCGCCGCTGAGGCTCCCGAACGCTTCGCTGCTCCGCAGCTCCGGGCCGAGACGACCGTGCCGGCCGGGATGCCCGTCCTGCGGTGAGTCGCCCGCCAGCAGCTCCAGACACCGGCTCCGGATCGAGCCCAGCGCTTCGTCCA
>JADGPN010000508.1 GCA_017882465.1 Solirubrobacteraceae bacterium | reverse complement strand
TTTCGGGCTGGCGTCGCGTTGGTGGATGAGGCGATCGGTGAAGAACGCCTATCCGGACGTCCGGATAGGCGTTCCTATCCGAACCCGCAGGCTATGTGGATCCTCTGTCCGAGGCTCGCGGATGTCAGCGGGAGTCGGGGGGCGTGGTTCGCATAGGAAGTTGGTCATCCGAGGCCTTCGAGGAAGTCGAGGAGGGCGTCGGGGGGCCGGTAGCGGCCGGGTTTGCTGTCGAGTGGTTTGGTCTTGGCGAGTGCTTGTTCCTTGATCGCGAGGTCGGCGTGGAGATATTTGTGCGTAGTCTCGACCTGCTCGTGGCCGAGCCAGAGCGCGATCACCGAGGTGTCGATGCCGGCGTGTAGCAGCCGCATCGCGGCGGTGTGGCGGAGCACATGCGGCGTGACGTTCTTCTCGCGCATTGAGGGGCAGCGCTCGGCGCCCTGCCCGGAGTATTTGGTGAGGCGGCGTGCGAGCGCGTCGCGGGTGAGGGGTCGGCCGGTGCGGGTCGGGAACAGCGGCGTGGTGTCGCTGCCGGCTCGCTCTCTGGTCCAGGCGTTGAGGACGGCGAGGGTGTCTTTGGTGAGCGGGGTGATCCTCCGTTTCCGTCCTTTCCCGAGGGTGGTCAGGTGAGCGCCGGTCCCGGTGTGGATGTCGGCGGGGGTGAGCGCGATCAGTTCCGAGGCGCGCAGCCCGGTCTGCGCGGCGAGCAGCAGCAGTGCGTGGTCACGACGGCCGGTCCAGGTTGAGCGGTCGGGGGTGTCCAGGAGCGCGTCGAGCTCGGGCTCGGTGAGGTAGCTGACGAGCGTGCGGTCGTGGCGTTTGGGAGGGATCGCGAGCACCCGCTCGATCAGCGCGGCGTGCTCGGGGAAGCGCAGCGCGCAGTAGCGAAACAGCGATCGGATCGCGGTGAGTCGCAGGTTGCGAGTGCGAGTGCTGCAGCCACGCTCGCGCTCGAGATGATCGAGGAACGCGCCGATCAGGGTGGCGTCGAGATCCTCGAGCGTGAGCTTGGTCGGCTGCTTGCCGGTGCGCTGGCTGGCGAAGGTCAGCAGCAGCCGCAGCGTGTCGCGGTATGAGCCGATGGTGTGCGGGCTGGCGCTCCGCTCGCGCAGCAGACGGTCACTGAAGAACGTCTGGATAGCGGTGGAGAGCGTGGTCATCGTGCGGTTCCGATCGATCGTTCGAGCTGTTCGGCCGCGAGCGCCATCAGCTCCGGCGAGGCGTCCAGGTACCAGTAGGTCATCGACGGCTCCCGGTGTCCGAGGTAGGTCGACAAGAGCGCGAGCCGCCCGCCGATATCAGCGCCGGACCGATAGGCGTCCAACAGCGTGCGGACGGCAAAGGAGTGGCGGGCGTCGTGCATTCTGGGACGGCACGCAGTGGAGCGTGGTCTGAGCCCGGCGTGGGCTCGCATCCTCCCGAACGCATGCTGGACGTTGGAGGCGACGAGCCTGGTGCCCGCTTCGGAGACCAGCAGCGCGCGTTCACCGGGCGGTGACGGCGGACGGTCGCGGCGACGCAGGTAGCGGCTGAGCGCATCGACCGTGGTCTGGTGAAGCGGCAGCTCGCGGGTCTTGCCGTACTTGCCGTGGACCGTCAACACGCCGTGCCGGACGTCGAGGTCGTCGCGATCGAGGCCGAGCGCCTCGCCGAGCCGCATCCCGGTGACGGTGAGCAGGCCGATCACGGTCTGCATCGTCGCCGTCCGATGCGCGGTGCCGAAGATCTCGGCGGCGGCGATCAGCGCGGCGATCTGCTCATCGGTGTAGAGGAACGGGACCGCGCGCCGCGACCGGCCCGTCAACACGCCGGCCGGCGGAACCTCCACGTCCGGGTCAGTGGCGTGCATGTAGCGAGCGAACCGGCGGACGGTTTGCAGTCGATGCGCGTGATAGCCCGGATGCCCGCTCGGGCGGATCGCCCACGCGACTGCGTGATCGATCGTGACCCGCTGCTCGCCACGTTCCTCGAGATACTCGATGAACTGCGAGAGGAACCGCTCGGCGGTGTCGAGCTTGTAGCCCACGGCTCGACGGACCGCCAGATAATCGGCCAACGCGTCACGCAGCGAGCTCATCCCGACGTTCTCCCAGGCCACGGCCTGGCGAGCTGCCGCAGCCCATCGCGATCGACCTTTGCGTAGACCATCGTGGTGGCCGCTGCGCGGTGTCCGAGGACCTGTCCGATCTCCGGCAGACCAGCGCCCCCGCGCAGCATCTCCGACGCGGCGGTGTGCCTGAGCCGATGCGCCCCGATCTGCCCCAGCCCGGCGCGCCGCGCCGCCTTGGTGACGACCATCGAGACACCGCAGCTGCTCAACCCGCGATACGGCGCCAGCATCCGCACGAACACCGCCCCGTCCACCGTGCGCTGCGGCCGCCCGTCACGGAGATACGCGACGATCGCCTCGCCGACGTCGACCGGCAGCGGCAACCGCTCCGACCTGCCGCCCTTCCCGACCTCGGTGATCTCGCCTGCCCGCCAATCGATGTCACCCATCGCCAGCCCGGACACCGCGCCGGCGCGCAACCCGAGTCGCACCAGCACCGTCACGACCGCGAAATCGCGGCGCCCCTGCACGGTCCGTCGATCACACGCGCCAAGCAGCCTTCGGACCTGCTCGTCATCAAGCCGACCCGGCAGCTCCGAGAGCCGCCACACCGCAACCGACGGCACCGCATCAGCAAGCGGCCGGGCCAGCTCGCCCTCGAAGTAGAGGAAGCGCAGTAGCGCGCGTAACGCGGCGACCAGCACCTCCGTCGTCCGACGCGCGCGGCCCGCACAGAACGTCACGACAAACCGTCGCACCGCTGGCGCGTCGACCCCGGCCAGATCAAGCCCGTCCTCGCCAGCCAAGCTCTCCACGAACGGCCGGACCCAGTGAACGTAGACCCGCGAGGACCCCGCCACCAAGCCCCGCTCGATCTCGAGATACCGCCGAAACCGCGACAGCAGCTCCTCCACCGGCCCGTCCGGTACCGACGCGCTCGGCGCCGGAACGACACCCAGGCCTCGCAGAAACGACAGCAGCGAATCCAGCGCCCGTGAGGACAGCAAGCTGCTGTAGCCGGCGCCGCGCCGCGCAACGAAGAACCGCTCCACCACCATTGGTGACAGCGCCCCAGGACCGAGCCCCTCCGCCTCAAGCCACCTGCTCAAGTGCGCCATCAAGCACATCTGCTGCTGCGCCGACCCAGCCGTGTAACCGCGGGCGGACAGCTCAACGAGGAACCACTTCGCGAACGGCGCGAGCGGACCGGACACCTCCGTCCGCGACGGATCGCTCATCGCCCGCCGTCCCAAAGCTCTGTCTCGATCGTCCACATCTCAACCGAGACCTCGGCAACCTACGCAGGACTATGTAGGGCCGATCGCTCTCAACATCGCTCGTTGCAGGACTTTCTTTTCGCCGCTCGGGATAGCCTGCGAGTTCGGATAGGAACGCCTGCAGTGTCGGCGCGAGCAGGCTCATGACCGCTGTCCTGCGCCGTGCTCGAGCCGGTCGCGCGCGAGCGCGAGCAGCTCCGGCGA
>JADGPN010000507.1 GCA_017882465.1 Solirubrobacteraceae bacterium | reverse complement strand
ATCTTCGACGAGATCCCACGGAGCGAGCGCATCCTGACCGTGATCGTACTGGTGATTGCCACGATCCAGATCGTAGTCAGTCGGCCTCGCCCGCGATCCGACTCTCGGGCGCAGCGGGACGCTCCAGGCTTGCCCGCATCGATGACCACCTCTGACCGGCGAGATACCTCGGGGGCGAACACCGCGGCGCCCAAAGCCAACTAACCAAGCGAGCCGTGCAATCTTCCCACCGACGACGGCACGGCCGCCGCTGGTGTTCGCCCCAGGAATCTTGGCCGAACACGGTGCTGGATCCGCGTGAGGCGCGCGCTTGCGCCGTTGGGCCGCCCCGTCACGCAGGTCGAACGACGCTGGTTGCGCACTGAGCAGATCTCTCGCGCGGCTGCACTGGACGGCTCGAGACTTCTCGTATCGGCGGGAAGTAGAACTGGCGGGGCAGCGACAATGGTTGACGTGGTCGAGCCAGGGGACTTGGTTGGCGGGTGCTTAGCGACACGGTCCAGGCCGGGAACATTCGACGCGCGAGCGGCGGATCTCACCGGTATCGTGTACACGCTCGATGAGCTCGTTCCGGCTTGACCCCGCCGTCGCCGCCGACGCGGCGGTTGTGACCGAGGTCGTCCTGGCGCTCGAGTCGTCGTTGTACGGCCATACGGCGTTCTCGCAGGCCGATCTGGAGGACGAATGGTTGGACCTCGACCTCGAGCAGAACGCGCGCGTTGTCCGCGACGGCGACCGCATCGTCGGCTACGGGGCGGTGCGCGAGCTAGGCGAGTTCTGGCGCGCCGAGGGGTACGTCCACCCCGACGCGCTCGGGCGCGGGATCGGGAAGCTGATCGCAACCGGGCTCGAGGAGGACGCAGCCCGCCGCAGCGCACGCAGGATCCAGAACAGCGTTCTCGAGGCGGACTTCGCCGCCTGCAGGCTGCTCGAGTCGCTCGGCTACAGAGCAGTGCGCGTCTTCCGCGAGCTACGGATCGAGCTCGAGGCGCCGCCACCCACACCCGAGTGGCCGCACGGACTGTGCGTCGTCCCGTTCGACCCGAAGCGTGATGCGCTCGAGTTCCACGCCGTGCACCAGGAGGCGTTCGCGGACCACTGGGACCACGCGCCGCGCGACTTCGAGTCGTGGTCGAAGGCTCACCTCGGGAGCGAGCGCTTCGACCCGACGCTCTGGTGCGTCGTCCGTGCCGGGGACGAGATCGCGGCTGGGACGATCTGTACGGCCAACACGGACGGCGGCGGCTTTGTCCAGGCGCTCTTCACGCGTCGCCCGTGGCGTAGGCAGGGCGTGGGGGCGGCGCTCCTCGGCGACTCGTTCGGGCGCTTCTGGGAGCGCGGCGAGCACAGCATCGGGCTTGGCGTCGACGCGGCGAGCGACACCGGCGCGTTTCGCCTCTATGAGCGCGCCGGGATGGCTCCCGTCCTCGGCTGGGTGATGTACGAGAAGGAGCTCGGCGACGCGGCGTGAGCATCGCGCCGAGGACGCCGAGCAGCCTGTCGCAATAATGCACGGCCGCTTCCGCCTTGAGCGCGCAGCGGCAGCCGCACCGACGTGACTCCTTCACTTCTGGCGTGCTCCGGCCGCGCGCTCGTGGTGATCCCGCGCTGCTGCACGCAGTGGACGGGAGAAATCCGCACGCGAAGGGATGGCGCCCGTCTCCGCCGACAGCCGTGCATCGGCCACCGCATTAGCTGACGACTCCGTTCGTCTTTCGGCCGTCGCATCTCGCGCGAGTGCTCGGCGACATAGCAGTCGTCTGGATCGGGCCCGATCTAGGCTGCGGCCACGATCGGATCCGCCCAAATCCGAGCGCGACGGCGGCCACGGAGACGCGACAGGCTGCCCCAGGCCACGCGGGCACGCTGCATAGGTATCGCACACGTGCGGCACGCCGTCGCGCGCGCCCTGCTCTCGGCGAGAAGCGCGTTCCGCGGTGGATCCCGGGCGATTGCTTTCGGCGTCCCGCCACCTCGTGCCGCGCGACCGCGTCGACGACGATGCGCGTGTGCGGTCCCGATCGCCGACGGCCGGCGACTTGCGCTTTGCTCGGCCGGCCGGCGACGTCGCAACTTTCGAGATCAACGGATAGGACGCGTCCGCATCCGGCACCGGCTCCGACGGCAACGGCGTGACGCCGCGGACGAGTGCTTTCCGGGAAAGCACTCGTCCGGTCCTCGGCGCCCTCGGGTGGCGGCTGGCTTGCGCTATCGCCCAATCTGGAGCGTCTGCTGACTGGGCTCGGCACGACTGCTCTTGCGGTCGCGCTGGCGCGGACCGGGCGATCGCAATGGCGACATTCCGATCGCCGCGGATCAGGCTCGCGGGCTTCCAAGCGAGGCCTTGGTGCCGCGGCGGCCGAGCCGGCTCTGCATAAGCATACGGTCGATCTTGCACGGCTCCTCGCGAGCCCTGCTTCCGGCGAGGACCGAGACTCAGCCGCAGCAGGGTGCGGCTCGCTGGGGCGTTCCTCGCGGCCTCTGCGCACGAGTTCTTTCCCGCGGGCCTGAACAACGGGGACTCTTGCCGACCCGGCGCTCGCGTTCCCGCCGAAGCATGCGTCGGCGCGGTCGATCGCGGACTTCTCCCTCCGCCCAGATCCAGCAGTCGGCCGTGCTTCGTGCCAGCGTGCTGGTCGCGTTCCAGACCAGGAGCGTCGGACGGCCCGATCCGGTTGGTCGAGACTGCCGCAAATAGCCCAAAGGGGAAGCGAGCATGCGCTCCTCCTTGAGGCGAATGCCAGGTACGCGCGCCACCGGGACGAGAGACCTGTTTCGGTGGAAACACGGTTACTCGCCCCGGAGGGCGATGACGCTTCTCACGTTCCTTCCAGCCCGTCGAGCCACGAGCGGCCCAAGTGGGCGGCGAAACGGTGGCTGGACTCTTCTCTAGCGCATCGGGTTCGCGACAGCTCGAGACGGTGCGCGACGAGCCGGACGCCGTCGCCGGCGTCGACCGCGGTCTCCGCCCGGGAACGCCGGCGCCAACTGCAGTCGAGTCCGCCAGATTCCAGATAGCGGATCGGGATTTTCGAGCCCCCCTGCGCGTGGGTATTTGCATCCGTCGGCGCGTTGACGCGTCACCGCCGGTGGAGTACGGTCGTCTGCAAGAGTCGATGTAGAGAGCGGAGGCGCAAATGCACAGCGTTCTAGTTTGCGGCCGCCGAGCCTGGATTCTGCTGGCTCTGCTTCTCGTCGCGCTGGCGCTTGCTGGCGCCGCGTCGGCGGCGACGATGAGGGTTTTCGCGACGGGGCTGAACAATCCGCGCGGGCTGGAGTTCGGTCCTGATGGGAATCTCTACGTCGCCGAGGGCGGGCTCGGGGGGCAGTTGACGACGACGCCAGCGCAGTGCCAACAGGTGCTGCCGCCGATCGGGTCGTACACCGGCGGCTTCACCGCCGACATCCTGCGCTTCGCGCCGAACGGGGCGCGGACGACCGTCGCGGCGGGGCTGCCGTCCGATCAGACGGGCCCGGCACGCGGTTTCAGGAGCGGCGTTGCCGATGTCGCGTTCGTGGGCGACTCGT
>JADGPN010000506.1 GCA_017882465.1 Solirubrobacteraceae bacterium | reverse complement strand
CTCGCGCTCGGGGCTGGGCGCGCATGTCTGGGTTCTGTTCTCGGCTCCGGTGCCGGCGCGTTCAGCGCGGAGGCTTGGGTCGTTGCTGCTGACACGTGCGATGCGCCATCGGACGATCTCGATGGAGTCGTATGACCGGCTGTTCCCCAACCAGGACACGATGCCTGTGGGTGGGTTCGGCAACCTGATCGCGCTCCCACTTCAGCGCGCTCGACGAGCGAGCGGGTGCACGGTGTTCCTGGACCGCGAGCTGGAGCCGGTCGAAGACCAGTGGGGCTTGCTCAGCAGCGCGGTCCGGATGGACTGTGGACGTGTCGAAGAGCTCTCAGGTGAGGCGGCGGACGACGGCGGAGGGCTCGGAATGGAGCCCTGGCGCCAGAAGTCGCTGAAGACGCGCCCCAGGCCGCTGGCGGCGACGGATGGAAGCGTCGACGAGGTGGGTTTGCGGCTGGGCGGGCGCGTCGTTGTCGACTGTTCCGGACTGCCGGCCACACTGCGTGACCGGCTGCGCCGAACGGCGGCGTTCGCCAACCCGATGTTCTTCGAGCGCGAGCAGGCTCGACTTTCGACGCACAACACGCCGCGGATGATCACCTGCTTCGAGCAGGACGGCGATCGTCTGATGCTTCCGCGCGGCTGTCTGGACCGTGTCAAGGAGGAGCTGGCGGCTGTCGGAATTGACGGTTCGGTCTGCGACGAGCGTTCCGACGGCGAGCCGATCTCCGCGACGTTCACGGGCACGCTGACGCCATCGCAGCAGGCCGCCGTCGATGCGCTCGCCGCCAGCGAGATCGGTGTGCTCGTGGCGCCGCCCGGCGCCGGCAAGACTGTGATGGGCGCCGCGCTGATCGCGGAGCGAGGGACGTCGACGCTGGTGCTCGTTCACCGTCGGCCGTTGTTGGAGCAGTGGTCCAGCCAGTTGAAGCGGTTCCTCGGCATCGACCCTGGGGATATCGGCTCCTCGGAGCGTCCGCCGACGACCACCGGGGTTGATCTGGCGATGATCCAGTCCGTGATTCGTCGCAAGGACGTCGACCTCACCGGCTACGGCCATGTCGTCGTGGATGAATGCCACCACGTCCCGGCAGTCTCGGTCGAGAAGCTGATGCGACGCATCCCCGCTCGGCACATCACCGGTCTCACTGCGACACCCCACCGACGGGATGGTCATGACCCGATCGTCGCGATGCAATGCGGACCGGTCCGTCACACGGTCACGACTACGGAGCGCGTAGAGACCGCTACTCGCCGAGTTGTGCTGGGGCGGCACACCGGGTTTGATGTCTCCAAGCTCCCGAACGAGCCCAGCATCCAGGAAGTCCTCGGCGGGGTCGCGGGCGACGCCGATCGCACCGCCCAGATCGCCCGCGACGTTCTCGGCGAACTCGAGCAGCATCGCTACCCGCTCGTGCTGACTGAGCGTCGAGAGCATCTCGCGGCCCTCGCCGCGGCGCTCGCGGTGCACACCGACCGGGTGGCCGTCCTGCACGGCGGCATCGGCATCAAGGCCCGACGTCGGGTCGACGACATGCTCGCCTCAGACGGACCGCGTGTCGTGCTCGCGACCGGCCGCTACATCGGCGAGGGCTTCGATGACCCGCGGTTGGACACGCTCATGCTCGCGATGCCGATCGCCTGGCGCGGCACCATGACGCAATACGCCGGACGACTGCACCGCCACCACGACGCCAAGCACGAGATCCGGATCATCGACTACGTCGACCACGCAGTCCCGGTGCTCCGACGGATGTACGCAAAACGCCAGCGCGCATACGCCAGCCTCGGTTACCGACCCGGATAGCTCGCGGGCGAGTGCTGACTTTCGCGGCTCGGCCTGCTCGCGACAACGGTGCACCAAGGACCACCAAAGTTTGCGTAGCCGTGCGGCTGATGGAACGGAGGCGTCCGAGCGCTGATGTCGCGGCGACGACGCGGCTCGCCGAAACCAAGGTAGGTCCTGTTGTCCCAACCGTCGATCTGCCTGTCGACGGGCCTGGCTGTAACGACCAGGATGAGCTCGGACGCTACGCAACGCGCCTCAGCCACGAACATGGCCCCCTCGTCGGGCGGTAGGTGGGCGTAGAAAGGACCGGTGAAGACGTCGATTGAAGGCACCGTCGGCAAACGGCAGGCAAAGCCCGTCCGTGACGAGCGCCAAGCCGGTGGGGAAGTCGTGACTGGGCGATCGTGACCATCGCCCGGCTGGGAGAGTTCAGTTCCGGGCCAACCGTCTCACACCGCGAGGCCAGCCGGACCGTTGGCCGTCGGAGCTATCGTCGCCGCCGGCCAGCGGTGCGGCTGGTGCCGGAGTCCAGGCGGCGGCAAGCCAGGCGGCGTCGGCCTGCTCACGGTCGCGTTCCTGCCGCTCGGCCTCGAACAGGACTTCGGTCTTGGTCAGCACCAGCGTGTACGGCCGGCCGCGGCGGCGGGTCTGGTGGCGCACGGGCAGCTCGGCAGCGTCGATCATTGCGTGGACGTGTCGGCGGCGCTGCTCGGCAAGTGGCCACTCGAACACCTGGGCTGCCGGGTCGCAGAGGAAACCGGAGAGCACGCCGCACAGCTCGCAGGCGCAGTCGGCGGGCGGCTCGATCGCCCAGTCGCCTTGCTCGCGCTGCGGGAGAGCGAGGCGGGCAGCAAGCCGATCGGCGCAGTGGCCGGCGAGGACGTCAACGCCAGCGGCGCCGCGCAGCTCGGGCGCCAACGCCGCTGCAGCACGGAGCGCCTGCACGAGGCCGGTCACCAGCTCGTCGCCGCCCGCTTGGCAGAATCCGATCAGCTCGTCGCGGAGCTCTGTGGCGCCAAGCAGGGCGACACTGTGAAGCACGGCGGCGAGAGGTTCTGCGAGCTCCCCGAGCGCCTGGTTACGCCGGCTGGGCGCCCGGACGGCGAGCGCCTGGGTGACAGCAGCCCTCAGGCACCGAGCGCTGTCCTGTGCAAAGACGAGCGCAGCGGCCGTGCCGCTCGCGCCCCGGGCGTGGAGCGCCTCGCAGAGTGCCGGCAGCGACGCCACCCACTCCGCGCGCGTCGTGCCGGGAGCGCTCCACTGCTGCCGGCGACCCGACCAGGTCGCCAACAGACTGGCCAGGAACCCCTCGCCGTAGCGCTCAACGAGGGCAGCCAACGGGGCAGCGTGGGCGCGTCCCAGCGCCTCGGTCGCAAACGGCGCGAGCAGCATGCTCGCCAAGGCCGGCTCATCGAGTCCACCGGCGACCCGCAGCGCCGTGGCAACAAAGCGCGATGTTTGTCCGGCGGGAGTGGCGGTCGCCCAGAGCGGGGTCAACGACGCCGCCATCTGACGGGCGTCCGCGATCTCGCCAACCCGCAGACGCGTCGAGATCGAGGCGAGGGCCCAGGCCGGGTCGGCCTCGGCCCGCACGGCGAAGGCCTTTGCCCTGGGCCAGAGGAACACGGCGCCGCGGCGGTACCAACGATCGAGCGTGTTGCCGTAGTTGCCCATGTTCCCCTCGTACTCTGAGGCGTAGGGCTTGAGCTGGTCCGAGGGTGTGGTGGCGCAGACCTCGTAGTCCGG
>JADGPN010000505.1 GCA_017882465.1 Solirubrobacteraceae bacterium | reverse complement strand
AGACGTTGGAGCCGACCAGGAAATCGAAGGCATGGGCTGCCTGCTCGCTCAGCTTCAGCTCACCGGTGACGGTGGCCTCAGTGCTCGACGCGTAGGTGACGCTGACCGGATTCACCCAGGCGAAGATCACCCAGCCACGGTCGTTGAGCAACGCCTTCAGCCACGTCCGGTCCTTCTTATGCACCAACACGAAGTCCCGGAAGTTCAGCGACCGATCCCCGAGCGAGAAGGTGACGCCGCCCGAGTGGTAGATCTTTGCCTTCGGGGGCCCCTCCGTGGTGACGAAGCCGTGCGTGATCGGTAGGATCAGCGATCCATCCGTACCGGTGCTCGCCGGACCGGTGGGCGTCACAGTGATCCCGAACGCGGAAAAGAACCCGACACTCCCAGCATTGGCGGTGATCGCGGTGCGCTCACCGTTGACGTGCAGCACGGCGGCCTGGGCCGAGGCAGTGGCCAGGCCTCCGACCGCCACTGTGGCGGCGAGCAGCGCCAGCACCCTGCGGGATGATTTGAGCATGTGCCCCTCCTACTGTTGTTGGTCCCCGGGGAGCGAAACCCATCCCCGGCGCGAACCTAGTCCCGGTCCTGAATCCGAGTCAATCCGGGATTACTACGGAGCGCCCGGCCCCCATTCCGTCGGTCGGCACACTGTCGAGTTGGAGGTGCTTGCTCACGAGTGGCCGGGAGCTTCCCGGCGTCGATCCGCTAGCTGGACCTGCGGGTTATGTCGATCTGGCTCGTTGTTGGGAGTGACTCCGCCGCCCTCCTCACAGCCCCGACTCGGCCGCGACCGCGGCCATCACCTTCGAGAGCTGGCTGCCCTGCCAGGCGATCGGCGAGCGGCCGGGTTCGTCGGTGATCAGGCGCGCGCCGGGAATCGCCGCCGCGTAGGCCTCGCCGACCGCCAGCGGGTGGCCGGGGTCGGCCTCATCGGCGCTGGCCACGACCGCGACGGGCATCGCCAGGCCTCCCAGCTCGGCCAGCTCGCCGAACGGGCGTGATCGGGGCACCCCGTGCAGCGCATCGGCGACCGCCTCGGGGTGCTCGTGCTGGGCCAGGCGCTGCCGGATCACGTTGATCACGGTCTCCCGCCAGGACTCGGGGACGTCCGGGGTGCCGTAGGCGGCCACGAAGCCCTCCACTCCCCCGCTCCGCAGCCCGTCGGCCAACCGGTCCCAGCGCGCCAGCCGTGCCGGGTCGTCCTCCTCGCCTGGCTCGTAAGCGGGTGTTATGACCACCATTCCGGCCACCCGGTCCGGGAAGCGCAGTGCGAACGACAGCAGCGTGTGGGCGCCCATCGAGGCGCCGGCCAGCACGGCGCGATCGATCTGGAGCGAGTCCAGCACCGCCCCGAGGTCGAGCGTCAGATCGGGATAGCCGTACGCGTCCGACTCCGCGGGCGAGGAGCGTCCGTGCCCGCGGGCGTCGTAGGCGATCACGCGGTGCCCGGATCGCTGCAGCGCGGTCGATCCCATCACTACGTAGCGCCGCGTCGCGGTCAGGCCGTGCAGGAGCACCACCGGGGTGCCGGAGCCGGATTCCTCCACGGCCAACTGGACGCCGGCTCGTTCGATCGTGTGCTCGCTCAATTCCGCTCCTGGATGCCGTGACTCGGCGTCGTACTATGAATGCCATGGACGTAACCGACAGCGACTTTCAGACCGCGGTCATCGACCGCTCCTATGAGGTTCCGGTGGTGGTCGACTTCTGGGCCGAGTGGTGCGGTCCCTGTCGCCAGCTCGGGCCGGTGATCGAGAAGGCGGTGGCCGCGCGCGCAGGCAAGATCGAGCTGGCGAAGGTCGACGTGGACGGCAGCCCGGGCATTTCGCGCAGCTTCGGAATCCAGAGCATTCCCGCGGTCAAGGCGTTCAGAGACGGTCAGGTGGCCGCCGAGTTCGTCGGCGTTCAGCCACCGCTGATGGTCGAGCGCTTCCTGGACGGGCTGGTGCCCTCGGAGGCCGACGGCCTAATCGAGGCCGGCGACGAAGCATCGCTGCGCCGCGCGGTCGAGCTCGAGCCGACCCGCGCCGAGGCGATCGTGCCCCTGGCCCGCATGCTGCACGAGCGTGGGGAGCTCGACCAGGCGCTGGAACTGCTCCAGCGTACCCCCGGCAGCTTCGCGGCCGACGGCCTGGCGGCCCGGATCGGGATCGAGCGGGCCGGCCAGCCGGATCTGGCCGCGGCCTGGAGCGCGCTCGACGCCGGAGACCGCGAGCAGGCACTCGACATCCTGCTCGGCGCGCTGCCGACTGCCGACGGTGCGAAGGACGACATCCGCCGCGTCGTGGTGGGGATCCTCGACGAGCTCGGCGTGGACGATCCGCTGGCGCGCGAGTCACGGCGCCGGCTCGCATCCGCCCTGTACTGACGGCCCCACGGCCCCCTGCTGTGCCGACGGCCACCGCGCCCGAGGTCCTGAGCTGCGGCCTCAGAAGGCCAGCGTGAGCTGATCGGCGGCCGTCTGTCCGGCGGCCTCGAGCCCGGCCAGGCGGACGCCGAGCAGCCGCACGGGACGCGGCGCGTTGAAGCGCCGCAGGAGCTCCAGCGCGATCGGTCCCACGCGATCGACCGAGGCCACCGGCGCCGACAGCGTCCGGCTCCGGGTATGGGTGGAGAAGTCGTCAAGTCGCACCTTGATTCCGATCGTGCGCCCCTGCCGCCCCTGGGCGGTGAGCGCATCGCACAGCCGCTCGACGAGCCGCTCGAGCACCGGCTCGAGCTGAGCGAGCTCGGTGATGTCGTGGTCGAAGGTGACCTCGCGGGACTCGGAGATGACCTTGCGCACCTCGGTCACCGGTGTCTGGTCCTCGAATCGCGCCCGGCGCACCAGCTCGATCCCGAATCGCGGCCCGAACCGGGCGGCCAGCTCCTCCGGTCCCATCGCCGCGAGCTGGGCCAGCGTGCCGATCCCGAGCGCCTTGAGCCGCTCGGCCGTCTTGGGGCCGATCCCCGGCACGAGGCCCGGCGGCGAGCTCCCGAATCGCTCGCAGGCCTGCTCACGCGTGAGGGCCAGGAACCCGTTCGGCTTCTCGGCATCGGATGCGACCTTGGCCACCAGCTTGCTCGGCCCGATCCCGACCGAGCAGCCGAGCCCCGTCTGGGCCCGGATCTCGCGGGCGATCAGCCGCACGGCGGCGTATGGAGCGGCGAGCCCGGTGAGCTCCAGGTACGCCTCATCCAGTCCCACGACCTCGACTGTCTCGAGGTGCGATCGCACGATCGTCATCACACTCCGGGAGGTGTCCCGGTAGTGCGTGAAGTCGGGCTCGAGGACCACCGCGTCGGGACACAGCCGTCTCGCCCTCGCCGCGGGCATGGCCGAGCCGACGCCGAATCGTCTCGCTTCGTAGGAGGCCGTGGTCACCACGGCCCGTGGCCCACGGCCGGCGACGATCACCGGGCGCCCGCGCAGCTCGGGGCGACGGCGCAGCTCCACCGAGACGTAGAACGCGTCCATGTCCAGGTGGGCAACGCAGCGATCGCTCATCGGAGCCTGAGGCTACGCGAGGGGCCAGACGCGCCGGCTGCGCCA
>JADGPN010000504.1 GCA_017882465.1 Solirubrobacteraceae bacterium | reverse complement strand
AACAAGCTCACCGCACCCACCCCCCTGCAAGCCCACGCACACGAACTCGTCGCCAACGCCCCCGTCACGACGTAGACACGACCAAGACACCCCGCCGGGAGCCAAACCCCAGCAGTCACACCGGATTACGGCTTCTCAACCAGAGGGAACTTCGGGCTAACCCTGCCGCCTTCAGCCGCAGCGGCAAACCACCGGCGCGGCCGAGCTCCCGGACCCGACCCGCTACCGCTTACGCGCGAGTGGGTCGCATTCGCTCGCCCACGAGCTCGCGCCCTGCCGGCACGCCTCGCGAACATCAGCCACCTCGTGGCGAGCGATCAAAGCGGAAGCGAAGCGGTCTCAACGCGCGACGCACCCCCGCGCCCCCTCCTGACCCACCGCGCGTCCCCTTTCATCGCAAGTCTTTGACCTTCAAGCCCACGCAACCCTCCCGGGTTACTTCTTCTTTCGTACCCGACCTCTCAATGCCGCCCCAGACCAGCACCACCATGCCGGAAATCAGCGGCGCTCAACACCTTTCTGGGGTTCGTCCTCTTGCCCCGCATGGGTGAGGTCAGGGTGCTGGTGGACCCATAGCCCTGAAGGAGGGCCAAGGACCGCTTGCGCGCGCTCACCTCGCGGCGCTGGGGCGTCTCGATGGAGCGGCGGATCGATGAGATCAACCGCTTCACGGTCGGATGGACGGCCTACTTCAGGCTGGCCGACACCCCGACCCCGTTCGAGGACCTCGACGAATGGCTCAGACGCCGGTTGCGGCAAGTGCGATGGAAGGAATGGAAACGAGTGCGCACCCGACGGCGCAAACTGCGCGCCCTCGGGATCTCCGAGACGAACGCCCGTCAATGGGCGACCTCGCGCAAGGGGTACTGGCGCATCGCCGGATCCAAAGTCCTCGCCGTCGCCCTGCCCAACGGCTACTGGACCGACCTCGGCCTGCAGGGATTCCTCGGTCCCTACCGCCGCTTCCGGGATGCCGAGCGAACCGCCGGATGCGGACTCGCACGTCCGGTGGTGTGGGGGGCGCCGGGGTGAGCCCGGCGCCTACCCGATCGAGGTGGTCGTCCCTTGCCGCGCCAGGCGCAGTAAGGTCCCACGCTCCCAAGTCTAGAAGATCGTTGTCAGAATTCTGACGACGTGGATCGTTAGAGGTCCCGCAAGACGCCCTGCGTCAGGTGGTCACTCTCGAGATCGCCCGCTCCAGCAGTGGCGAGACCGTTGGCGGTGTGTGCCGCGGAACGGACGCCCCGCTTGACGTCGAACGAGGCGCATGACAGTCGCGGGCTGCCAGGCTGATCCGGCGCGGGAGGCGAGCGCGCGCGTGCACGCGCCATGGGCGAGAAAGCGCGAAGCGCGCGAAGAACAGCGGTGTTCGTCGAAGATGAGCGTGACCAACCCGATTCCCGTCGCTACACTGCGTTGCGCTCGGACGATTGCCGTTGGGTGCGGCGGCCCCGATCCAGTTGAAAGCCATGCCTTGCTTGCCCTGTGACTGCCCTGATTAGGCACGCACCGCCCGTGCAGGGACGATCTTGCCTCAGTCGGGTTTCTGGTCGTCGTGCTGGTGGTCGGAGTGACGCATGGTGAGCGGCATATTCATCGCGCCGGCGGCGCTTGCCAGCGTCGGCCTCTGCGTCGGCTCCTTGACAGCAAAGCGCGTCACGCCACGACTGGCGAAGGGCGTTGAGCAGCCGCTGACCGGGGCGCTGCGGGCTCTGATCGCTTTTCAGTGCCTCATGCTGGCGCCGATTGTCGTGTGGGCACGGCCGATTACTGGGTTGCTGCTCGGATCGAGGTATTCACAATCGGCCGAGGTCCTCAGGGCTCTGGCCCCTTTCGTGTTCTTCGCGGGCCTTGCGCCCGTAGTTACACGTGCCGTCGACGACGGCGCCGAGGTATCGCGTCGAGTTTCGATCTGCGTCGGGACTGTGGCCTTCGCCGTCGCGGCCGGGTTGATCCTGAGCCCGCGCGTAGGCGTGGTTGGTGGGGCGATTGCCATCGACATCGCATTTGGTTTCTACACGCTTGCGCACATATGGGTCTGCCGCCAGCGGTTCAACCTCCGGATCGGGACGCTGCTGTGGGCGCTGGCAAGCGCGCTTACGGCGGCCGCAGCTATGGGAATCGCGCTGACGTTGGTCGGGACAAAGCACCTCACCCTGACTGACTGGGTCAGAGGCTGCTTCGGCGGCCTCGCCGCGTACGTTGCCATGCTGATCTTCACGCGCGAGATCACCACTACGCAGATAGCGCGCGCGACATCCGTGATGACTGCGCGACTGGCTCCACGTGCGACCCAAGTGGGGAGCTCCGTCGCCCCGGCCACGAACGGAACCGCTTACACGCAATTCGGACCGGTGGCGCAGACCGGGCACCCAGAAGTGGGTGATGACGCGGGTGCTCCGCGGCCGCTTGCTTCAGTGGGTGCGGGTGCGCGCGAGCCTGACGTTGAGGAAAGCACTGGTGCTGACGTTTCGGAGCTGGCCTATCGCCGGGCGGATAAGGCCGGGGACGCGGGGGCGGCGTTCAATCTTGGTGTGCTGCTGCATCAGCGCCGGGAGTTTGCCGCTGCGGCGGCGGCCTATGAGCGGGCCGAGTCGAGAGGAGACCGCGACGCGGCGTTCAATCTGGGGATCCTGTTGTACGAGCTGGGCGATCTCGATGCCGCTGAGGCCACCTGGCGTCGCTGCCTTCGCCGCCGGCATGCGCAAGCCGCGGCCAACCTCGGATTCCTGCTGCGACGGCGAGGGGATCTCGACGGGGCCCGCGCGGTCTACGCCGAGGCGGCGCGCTGGCCGCGCTGGGCTGAAACCGGAGGCTAGGCAGCCGCCTCTGACCCGGCGGCTCCCCGCACGTCGCGTCCACCAAACCCCGCGTATCGATCATGACTCACGGCCGCGCCCTGGACCGTTTCCTCTGACTCGCGACGGACTTTTCTGCCGCCGCAGCTAGCGTCCAGATTCTGGAGCGAAAGCGGCGCGGCGGCGCCCCCCGGGGCGGCGCGCCGAACCGCTACTTCGCCCCCGGCAGTGGTAGCGGCGCCGAAAGTCCGAAGCGTCGCCACTCGCGGGGTCCGCCTCTGCTGAAAGCGGATGCTGCGGCACGCGTCAGAGGGGAGAGCGGATAGAGCTCGAGCGCGACCCTGGCCGCCGGGCGCGGATCACGGCCCGCGGATGCTCTGATCAGGGCCTCGGTGTACGGCAGCTCCCAGTTATCCGGATCGCGCCGCTCGGCAGCGGCTATGGAGTCCAGCGCGAGCGAGTACGGTTGTGCGCCGGCCTCGCAGAAACTGATCACCTCGAACGGATCCGAGCGCGAGTTCAACGCCGCGCTCGACGCAAGGGCGGCTCGTTCGGCGCCCTCGCAGTTGCCGCGCTCGAAGTCGTCGACGGCCTTCACGATCTGGGTCTGGGATCGCCACACCGCTACGGGCGTGATGACGAGGAGCAGGCATCCCAGCACGATGGCAAGGCGAGGCCATGGCCGAGTCTTGCGCTCGGTCCGCTGAACCGGCGCCGCCAGCGCAAGGCCTCCAGCGGC
>JADGPN010000503.1 GCA_017882465.1 Solirubrobacteraceae bacterium | reverse complement strand
GCGCCAGCTCGGGCGTAAGCTCGTAATAACCAGTAGCACAGGAGGCCACGTCATGGGCGCAAAGACCGATCAGACCATCGGCCGTGCGAAGCAGGCCGTTGGCGCCGTGACCGGCGATGCGGAGATCAAGCGCGAAGGGCAGCGCCAAGAGGACAAGGGCAAGCTCAAAGGCAAGCTCGACTCGGCCTTCGACAAGGCGCAGCATGCGCTCGAGAACCTGAAGCACAAGGTCGCCAGGAAGTGAACAACCGTGCGTGCTCGCGGGAAGCAGGCTGTCGGCTCGACCTCCCCGATGTCCAGGCCGACCACCTTCCGCACCCCGGTGTCGTGCACCGCATAGGCAACGACCAAGGCTTTGGAAGCACGTGAAGGTCCGCGACCGCGGCCGCGTAGTACTTGTCGGGTCGGTACCCCCGCAACCCGCGGGGCTAGGACCGGTGTCGTGGCGCTGATTCGCCGGAAGCCCAGCGGATCCGTCAACGACGCCGATCCGTCCGTGGAGCGCGATGCGGGCAAGCCGCCGGCGGCCCGGATGCTGAAGGCCGGCGCCAAGGGCGCTGATCGAGTGGCGCGTGCGGCGGGCGTCGATCGCGTGTTCAACGAAGCGGTCGAGGAAGCGATTGTCCGTGCGCTCCGCAGTCCCTCGGTCATCCGAGCGATCGAGCGCGCGATCGAGAGCCACGCGGAAACCGCGGAGTGGGGCAGCGAGGAGATCGCGCAGATCGTCAAACAGGTCCTGGAATCGGACGCCGCTGAACACGCATGGTCGGAGATTCTCGAGAGCGAGCAGGCCCAAATGCTGGTGGAGCGAATCGCCGGCGCGCCTGAGATCCGGGCCGCGATCGCGTCGCAGAGCGCCGGCCTGATCACCGATATCGGTGTCCGCCTGACCATCATCACTGAGGGACTCGACGATGCGATGGAGCGGGTCGTCCGCCGACGCGATCCCGATTCAGAGACCGACCAGGCTGGACTCGCCACTCGGACCGTCGCGGCGAGCATTGACCTGGCGCTCCTGTTCGCCGGCTATGCGCTCGTTGCTGGCGCGGTTGGGTCACTGATCTCAGCCGTCTTCGCGGAACCCCTGTCGCTCGTTTCCGTCGTCGTGCTCTGCACGCTCGGCGTGATCATCGCGGGAGCGATCTTCGCTACTTTCTGGGCGCTGGCGGGACAGACGCCGGGGATGCGCTTCCTGGCCATCCGCCTGACCCATCATGGCTCGCGCGAGATCACGTTCGGCTGCGCGGTTCGGCGCGTGCCCGCCGTCATCCTGAGCCTACTCCCGCTCGGTCTCGGATACCTCGCGATCCTGCGAGATCCGCGCCGGCGGGCATGGGCCGATCGCATGACCGGAACCGAAGTCATCTACGACACCGTCACCCGCTCCGCGCCACACACAGGCGCCAGCCCCACCTCGGCGGCAGCGGCACGCCACCGACCTCGCCCTGGATGAGGACGTACCGCCTCCGTCGACGTCCCTCACCGCTGGACCGCTCGATCGTCGCCGCACATCGCGCAGGCTGACCACAACTCTACGGGTGGAATCGATCAAGAAACCGAGTAACGACCGCGGTTCCGCTGAGCAAGGGTGCGTCTGTCGTCGGGAGACGTTGTGATCGTCGGGCAGGAGGGCGAGTCGGCTGCTGTGGGCAGGGCCCGTCCGAGCAGGGAGGCTTCCGGCGACCCCGAGCTACTCCGGCCACATATGGTCGTGCGCATACGCTTCGAGCGCCTCGGTCGTGCTGTGCCCGGGACGCCGGTGAAAACGCTCGGCGGTCGTGGCGCTGAAGTCCCGCAGCGCCTCTAGCAGCATCCAGGCTCGTAGCCGCGCGCTCTCGGGCAGCGAGCGCGAACCGTTCGTCGAGCTCCGCGAAGTAATAGGAAATCGGGAAGCTCACGAGGTCGCGCTCTACGGCTAGCTCCTCGTAGATCCCCGCGGCCGACGCGGGCTCGAGCCGCTCCAGCGCTACGCCGGCTTGCCCCTCCGCCTCGACCAGCAGCGAGATCTCGTATGCCAGCGAGCGCCGGCGTGAGATCGCTGGATAGATCAAGAGCAGCCAGGAGATGCTCGCGCTCAGCAGCCCGAAGCCCAGCAACGCCTCGAGCGGGGCCACCACTCGCAGCCAGCCGGCGTGGGGAATCACGTCGGCGAATCCGAGCGTCGTGATCGTCACCGCGAGGTGTGCAGAGCCTCGACGAACGTGCCAGGATGAGAGGCGTCGGAGTTGCCGCTCCCTGCGGAGATCAGGAAGCGCTCGGCGAGCTCGTCGGGGCAGCGAGGGTTGGACTGGTCGCGCTGTCGGTCGGGCTTGGCCTGACCGTCGTGCATCAGCTGATGGAACGGGAGGTCGACGAGGTTGTCGGCCCGAAGGGCAAGCATGACCCGGAGCGGACGGCGAAGCGTCACGGTCACGAGGATGGGTCGATGACGCTCGGCGGCCGGCGCGTGGAGGTCAGCCGGCCCAGGATGCGGACGGCCGATGACGAGCACGAGCTGCCGGTCGCCAGCTACGAGTACTTCGCCGATCGCGACCCGCTGACTCTCGCGGTGATGGACCGGATGCTCGCCGGCGTCTCGACCCGCAGGTACGCGGTCGTCGGCGCGCCGGTCGGCGAAGAGGTCGAGCAGGAGGCGAGCTCGACGTCGAAGTCGAAGGTGTCGGAGCTGTTCATCGAACGGACCCGGACCGCGCTGGGTAAGCTGTTGGACCGCCGGCTCGATGACGTGCGCTTGGCGGTGATGATGCTCGACGGGCTGGAGGTCGCCGCATGTTGTCGCGCTCGGGATCTCGACCGAGGGCGTGAAGATCCCGCTCGGGCTGTGGGAAGGCAGCACAGAGAACGCGACGCTGGTCTCGATGCTGCTCGCCGACCTCGTCGACCGCGGCCTCGATCCGTCGCAGGCGATCCTCTTCGTCATTGATGGTGGGAAGGCGCTCAGGCGCGGGATCTAGGACGTGTTCGGCGAGCACGCGCTGGTGCATCGCTGTCGCCGCCACAAGGAGCGAAACGTCACCGACGTGCTGCGCGAGCGCGACCGGCCGCAGATCCTCGTCCGGATCCGCGGTGCGTGGTCGCTGAGCGACCATCACCTCGCCAGGGAGCGGCTCGGACTGCTCGCCTCAGAGTTCGACCGCACGTGGCCAGACGCCGCCGCGTCACTCCGAGAAGGAATGCACGACACGCTGACGCTGATGCGGCTCGGGATCGACGGCCAGCTCGCCAAGACGCTGGGCTCGACGAACCTGTGCGAGTCAATGATCGAGATCGTCCGCTACACGCAGCGCAACGTGAAACGCTGGCAGGACGGCGACATGCGCAAGCGCTGGACCGCCGCCGGCATGCTTGTCGCCGAGCAGCAGTTCCGACGAATCATCGGCTACCGCGACCTAGCCAGGCTCGTCATCGCGATCGAGCGCCACGCCCTTCTCGTTGCCGAGAAGAACCCTACCCGTCAGCAGACTCGCGAGCCCGTTACCGTGTAACCGTCAACCCGTGAGGATCGCCACCGAAGTTCCACGACGATCCGGGCAACCTC
>JADGPN010000502.1 GCA_017882465.1 Solirubrobacteraceae bacterium | reverse complement strand
GATTCGGAAGCGGTTGGTGTCGGTCACCTGCCTCGACAAACTCAAACGACGTGCACGCGGGCGTGAGGCCGAAAACAAGAAGAGGCCCGACGGGTCAAACCCGCCGGGCCTTCAGGTCGCAAGCCGAAAATACTTCAACGGCCGGAGGTGCCGTCTAGCCGAGCGTCTGGATCAGCCCCCGGCCGAAATAGAAGGCGACTGGCGTGGCATCGTCCCAGCCGGCATTGAAGAACGGCAATGTCCAATGGTCGACCTTGCGCGGCTCGAGCACGGGCTTACCGAGCGCCGGCGTCGAGAGGCAGTAGGTGCCGGCATGTGTGGCGAGCCAGATCAGGTTCCGGTCCCACTCCACGAACGCCCCCTCGGACGTTCCACGCCACCAGGTGCTGTACTCTTCGATGTTCCCATCGCGCGCTGGTACGAACCAGGCGACTTCCTTCGGCCGCGTGGGGTCGGAGAGGTCGTGGACGCGGGCGCCGGCGACGTCCCACGCGCAGGTGAAGAGCTCCGGGCGCGCGGTGCCCGGGGCGATCCAGTCCTGGCAGTTGTGTGTCCCGAACCGGCCGCGTGACAGGCAGAAGTCCGCGTACGGCGCGTCGGTCGGTGCTTTCGGGCGCGGGAAGAAACCGATGATCCGCGGATCGGTCGGGTCGCTGATGTCGAGGATCCGCGGAAAACGGACCGGCTCCCGGCAGTCGGCCTGAATGGTCTCCGACACACCGATCACGAGATTCCGCAGCTTCGGGTGCGCGGCGTCGGCGATGATCGGCAGCACGGTGTGGTACGGAACGCCGCCCGGCGTCTCCTGGTCGTAGAGGAACTGCGATGCCGCCTTGGGCTTCGTGATATCCGCGAAGTCGTACACGACGAACCCGTAGGCGCCGTGGCCGCCGTAGCCGTACCGCCCGCCGTCCTCGATCCGCTTCGGGACGGTCGGGGCGGCATGCGTGCCGTTCCAGGCCGCATGGTCTCCGGCGAACCAGTACTTCTTGTAGTCGGCTTCTTCACCCTTGCGCTGGCCCTTGATCCAGAACCGCGACACCTCTTTGACCTTGGCCGGGTCCGTCAGGTCCACGACCATCATCCCGGAGCCGGCGGTGCGCTGGGTGTTCTCGAAGAAGAACTGGTCGTCCCACCCGGCGGCGAGGTACGCGTACTTCCCGCCGTCGTAGAAGTTCATGTGCGTGCCCCAGCCGGTGGGGCCGGTGCTGAATTCGTCGAGCAGCGCGGGCTTGGTCGGATCCGTGATGTCCCAGGTGCGAATGCCGCGGAGCCCCGCGTAGGCCTTCGACCTCGCGGCCACCTCCTCGTTGTACTGCCCTCCGGGGTTCGCCGGTGAGGAAGTCGTAATCGGCTGTCCGGCCGAGCTCATCGCGAGCCACTTTTTGAGCCTCGTGTTGTAGACGATGCAGCCTCCAAACCGCGGCGTCCCGCCTCCTCCCTCCTCACCACCACCGCCGCCCCGCCCGCGGCCGCCACGTCCTGTCGCGTCGGGCGCGGCTCCCCGCGCTGGTCGC
Organism: Solirubrobacteraceae bacterium; assembly: GCA_017882465.1. GTDB lineage: Bacteria > Actinomycetota > Thermoleophilia > Solirubrobacterales > Solirubrobacteraceae > Palsa-465. The sequence goes on along the minus strand of JADGPN010000502.1, from coordinate 2,036 downwards.
CCGCCGATTTGGACCGGCTTCTTGGGGTCGCTGATGTCGAGCCATCCGCCCCCTCCGGGAAGCAGCCGCTGTTTTCCCCTTGCAAACATGCTCATCAGCGGCTCACCGACGCTGACCGTCACGCCAGGCGTGAAGGAGATGACCTCCATGTTGTTGATGTACTGCTGGCGGTCGAGAAAGTTGAGCGCTCCCTCCGGCAGGCGCATCGGGATCGCGCCGCCTCCGGGCGTGACGCCGGTGACCTGGGCTTTCGAGGTGACCGCACCAGCGGCCGCCGCAAGCACGGCACCTGCCGCACCGGTGAGCAGAGTCCTCCGGCTGAACCCGCCGCGTTGTTCCGCGGGTTCCGGAGCGTTGCCGTCCGACGGATCTGGATCTTTGGGGACCATCGACATGCTTCACCTCACTGGTTGAATGAGTACCGAACCTCGAAGCGGACGGCTCAAGGACCGCCCCGCAATGACTCTGCGACACTGGTAGGACCACCATACCAAACGTGGCAGCGCCCGCATACTACGCCAGTTCCCGAATCACGTAAAGGGAAGATTCTGGTAGGACCACCATACCAAAGTCGCATTCGGGGAAGCACTCATAGATGAGGAGCACGTCAGGCCCTGACCCTTGTTGCAAACAGCGTCATCAACTGCTCGACGGGGCTCTGGTCGGTCCGCACGAAGACGTGATCCATCTGCGCCCGGTAGAAGGCCTGCTCCAGCGTCTCGCGGCGTTGTCGGGCCCGCTCGCTGTACGCCTTGCGGGCTCGCCGACCCAGTCCGACGGTCGTCGCGCGGCCTGATTCGAGGTCGCGCAGGCGGAGGTACCCGAGGCCGGCGGGCAGCGACGATTCGGCCGGATCCTCGGGAACGACGGCGATGACGTCGTGGTGCGCGGAGAGCACCGAGAAATCGGCGCTCGCGAACACATCCTCGTCGGTCATGAAGTCCGACACGAGGAACACAACCGTCATCTTCTTGAGCATGGCCACCAGGGCGCGGACGGCGGGCACGAGTGCCGTCGGCCCTGGCTGCGGCGCCAGCGCCCAGAACCGCTCGAGGATCACCCAGGCGTGCTCGCGGGCGCGTCGCGGCGGACTGACCGCGACGACCTTGTCGGCAAAGGCAAGGAAGCCGGTGTTGATCTGGTCCGACAGAGCGGAAAATAGTAGCGACGCCGTGATCATCGCCAGGGCCTCCTTCTTGGAGGCGTGCGAGCTGCCCAGTTCCATGGACCGCGAGACATCGAGCGCGATCATCACGTTGAGCTCGCGTTCGGCGTGCGTGTGCCGCACGTACGGCGCGTTCATGCGGGCGGTCACGTTCCAGTCGATCGCCCGCACGTCGTCACCGGGCCGATAGAGCCGATGCTCCTGGAAATCGAACCCGCCGCCGCGCAGCGGGCTCGTGTGGGCGCCGACCCGCAGGTTGCGGATCTTCCTGTTCGAGTACACCTCGACATACCGCAACTCGCGCATGACGTCGTCGGGAATCATGCTAGGTCTGGTTCGTGAGTTGGGGAATTGTGCAAAGCGCCAGGGTGAGTGCGAGGCAGGCGATCGCGGGAATCACGAACCATTGAAAGACCGGCGCGTCGCGAAGGTACACCTTACTCGTGAGCGAGCCTTTCTCGATCCCGTCGATGGCCCGCGAGGCGGCGTTGAGATCCGCGATCGTGCTCGCGTCGAAGTAGCGGCCCCCGTAGCCGCGGACGGCGGCGATCAGGCGCTCCACTTCGGGCTTCTTCCGAACTTTCGCCTCGATGTCCACGCCGACGATGTGCACGCGAATTCTCGCGGCGTCCGACTCTCCCAGCACCGCGACCGGATCGCGCCCGCGATTGTTCTCCCCGTCGGTGAGCAGCACGACCACGCGCCCGCGGCTGTCGCCGGCGACCGTCTGGCGCGCCAGCAGGTAGTTGGCCAGCGCGAGCCCCTCGCCCAGGGCCGTCATCCCCTCTCCCCTCAGAACCTGGTCGTCGACCATGTCGATGTACCGCAGCAAGTACTCGTAGTCGAAGGAGAGGGGGCTGACGACGTACGC
>JADGPN010000501.1 GCA_017882465.1 Solirubrobacteraceae bacterium | reverse complement strand
GGTCGCGACCGGCCCAACCATCGATATTCGGCTTGTGAGGCCCTGCCCCGACGCCATAAGCCGAGCATCGATCCACTGCGTTGGTGAACGTCCCACTCGCATGCGCATAGCCCGACTTTCGATGGTTGCCAGGACTCTCACAGCCCCATGGCCCGACCAACTCGGCCGACCACTCGAGCGGGAACGGTCATGATCTCGCCGCCCAACCACCGCACCACGCCGAAGTCGAGGTCCAAGAAGACCTGCTCGCGCCGCTTCTCCTTCACGTACGCCGCCGGATCGCTCCCCTTGATCGCTCCGTCGCACTCTCCGATCAGCTGGTGCTGCGGCCAGTAGAAGTCCGGGAACAGCGTCCCGGCCGGCGTTTCGATCGGTGCCTGGAACAACGGCGTGGGCAGTCCGGCCAGGTGGAAGTGTCCCGCGCTGAGCGACTCCGCCGCGGACTCCCGCGCTGGGTGGAGCAACGCGAGGCCATCCAGCCTCGGGTTCACGGTCGCAATCGTTTCCCGAGCCGCTTCGATGAGCCGAGGGTTGAGATAGTCGCGTCGCCGGGGATCCGTGACGAAGCTGTCGACGAGCGACCTCGCAGCGGCGTCCAGCAAGACCAGCGCCTGCGGCAGCTCGAGCCCGACGACCACGTCGGACGCCGTGCGGGCCAGGCTCGTCACGGGGTAGCCCGCAGCATCTCGCGAAACCTCCGCCTCTGGCAGCGAGGCCAGCCGGTGCCGGGCGATCCGCTGCTGGGACCCATGTCCGCGACCAGTGGGGAAGGTGAGGCACGCCGGCAGCTCGTGCCACGGCGTGAACCCTGGCGCGGGCAGGCCCCACTCGACTGCTGCCGACTGGTGACTGATCACTCCGTCTGGGTTCGCGACCTGCTCGGCTCGGGCGAGGAGCACATGCTGCTCGCTGGGGGTCGAGGGCCACGCGTTCGCGCCGAGGTAGACGCCGTGCCGCAGCCTCATCAGACGTCCGGCCGCCACCTGCGTGTGGATCATCTCGGCGCTGACTCCTGCCGCGCCAAGCACGGCTGTCGGCGTCGGCTGGCCCGGAAGGGCCCATGGTCGAGGAACTCTCACACCCTGACCATGCGCATCGATTGCCGTCGCACGTCATGGAGCTCGTCGGCTGGGGACGACCTCCGGGACTCTGGATAACTGCTACTGGACCGTGTCCGACTAGGGCCGGCTCAGCTCCGAAGCTCGATACCGATCTGCTCGGCGTCGAGCTGCGTGAGCGCCCTGTCGAGCATGGCCGAGGGATACGAGCCGCTCTGCCGCACCACGAGCAGCGCATCGCGCTCGGCATTGATCAGGTCGATGCGCAGCCTGCGGAACGACTCCAGGTGCGCGCGCTGGACCGCGCTGCCGAACTCGTCCTCGTCGGGCTGGGTGCGACGGGTCAGCCGTTCCCGCAGGGCGACGGCGACACCCTCCGGGTACGCGTCCAGCCGAGCCAGCGCGGCATCGTTGAGCTCGTTCTGGAGCGCGGCCCACTGCGACTCGGACCCCGCGACGTCGCGGCCCGTCAGTCCGAGCCGCGCCGCCAGCCACGACAAGCTGGAGCCCTGGACCAGCAGCGTGCCCACGGCGACGAACGTGGCCACGAGGATGAGGAGTGACCGCTGCGGTGTGTTCTCGGGGAGCGTCTGCGCCGCGGCCACGGTCACCGCACCCCGCATGCCCGCCCAGACGAGCATGAATCCGTCCCGCCAGTCGAACTGCTCCGCGGCGAGGTAGTCCAGATCGGCGATCCGCATGTCCAGAGACCGCTGTACGCGGTTGAGCTGGGACCTCGATGGCATCTCGCCCCGTGGGTGGCGCCGTGCGAGGAATCCCGCCTTGCTGCCCGCCGCGCGCAGCTCCGGCACCTGCCCGTGGTCGAGCTGCCCCTGCATCTCGGTGAGCTGCTCTCTCACGGCCGGGGCGCGGCGGTTGCGGCGAGCCAGGAACCAGACCGACCACGCCACGAAGCCCGTACGAATCACCAGCACGACGCTCGCCGCCACCGCCCCGATGATCAGCGCCGAGCCGATGCTCCCGCCGCTGCCGGTGAGGTCCTTGGCCAGCGCCGGCAGCTCGAGCCCGATGAGCAGGAAGACGCTGCTCTCCAGAAGCAGCTCGATGGTTCTCCACACCGTACGTTCGGTGATCCGGTCCCTCGCGCCGATCCGGCGAGGGGATCCGTAGCCGGTCACCACCCCCGCGACCACGGCGGCCACCAGACCCGACGCGCCGAGGTGCTCGGCGGGGATGTACGCGACGAACGGGACCACGAGCGACAGGGCGACGCCCGCGTTCGTGTCGGTGATCTTCGACCGGACAAGGAGGTTCAGCTTGCCGACCGCGAAGCCGATGGCCACCGCGGCCAGGACGGCCCAGACGAAGGCCCCGGCGACGTGCCAGATCGAGATGCCCACACCGACCGCGGCGATCGCGGACCGGAGCAGCACGAGAGCCGAGGCGTCGTTGAGCATGCTCTCGCCGTCCAGGACGGTCACGAGTCGCGAGGACACGTGCGCCTTGCGGACGATGCTCGTGGCCACCGCGTCGGTGGGGCTGATGACGGCCCCGAGGGCGATCCCGATTCCCAGCGGGAGGCCCGGGATCATCACCGTGGCCAGCAGGCCCACGGCTGTCGCGGTGACGACGACCAGGACGATGGAGAACGTCGAGATGATCCCGAAGTCTCTGCGTACCTCCATCACCGGGGCGCTCACCGCCGCCGAGTAGAGGAGCGGCGGCAGGATGCCCGCCAGTATCCACTCGGGCGGGATGCTGACCTGGCCGACGAACGGCGTCATGCTCGCCGCGAAGCCCAGGACGACCAGCAGCAGCGGCGCGGCCACGCCGACCCGAGGGGCCAGGACCGTCGCTGCGACCACGAGCACCACCGCGGCGATCGCCACGAGCCCAAGGTTCATCTCGTCACCTCCAGAAGGTTGAGCATCCCATCCCGATCGGTCAGCCAGCCCACCTGTGCCCGTTTCCATGCCCGAGTTTGTGGTTTTGGCTTGACGAATGCCTGAATGTGTTGTTTTGTAGTACTCAAAGCCCGCGACACCGCAGTCTGAGAGAGGGTTCCTATGTCAGCCGCACTACCTGACGCTCGCGTCAACAAGAATCTGGAGGGCCCGGGCGTCCGGGCACGTGTGCAGAAGTTCGGCGGATACCTCGCCGGCATGATCATGCCCAACATCGGCGCGTTCATCGCCTGGGGCCTCATCACCGCTCTCTTCATCCCGACCGGCTGGTTGCCGAACGCCACGTTGGCGGCGTTGGTCGGCCCGATCATCACCTACCTGCTGCCGGTCCTGATCGGCTACACCGGTGGCCGTATGGTCCACGGCCAGCGCGGCGCCGTCATCGGCGCCATCGCGACCATGGGCGTCATCGTCGGCACCGATGTGCCGATGTTCCTGGGTGCGATGATCATCGGCCCGCTGTCCGCGTTCCTGCTCAAGAAGCTCGACAAGGCGATCGAGGGCAAGGTCCCGACCGGTTTCGAGATGCTCATCGACAACTTCTCCCTGGGCATCCTCGGCGGCATCATGGCG
>JADGPN010000500.1 GCA_017882465.1 Solirubrobacteraceae bacterium | reverse complement strand
ACGCCCGACCCCGAACAGATGGACCGCGTGAACCCGCTGTACATCCCGCGCAACCATCTCGTGGAGGACGCCCTCACCCAGGCCACCGTCGGCGACCTCTCGCCGTACCACCGCCTCCTGGACGCCGTCACCCGTCCGTTCGAAGAGCGCGCCGGCCTCGACGCATACGCGGCTCCCGCCCCATCCGGCTACGGGGACCACGTGACCTACTGCGGGACCTGACGGCGCGCCCTACCATGATGTGCGCGCGTACATCACGTGCGGCGGGGTAACGAGCCCCGGATCCGCGAGAACGTCTGCGTACGCAGCCGCAAGCCTTCACGACCCTCGCAACATGCATGCTTTCGGCGACGACGACGATCGCTTGATCCGGGCGCCGCTCGCAGTTGGCGTGTCCTTGCGTCGCATTGCAGGCGTGATGGCCGGGGTCACTGAGCCGCTAAAAGCAGGCGTCAGCTGCTGGAGCTTCGAGACGTTTCGCGCGGGCGGCAACGCCGTCGCGCAGCGGTTACCAAGCATGGTCACGGCGGAATGCCGGAGGCCGGGTCGGCGCCGACCACGGCGGACTGAGCGGCGGAATCCCTCGTCCCGAGCGTCAAGCTGGCGCGGATCGCCGCCTCGAGCTCAAACGAGCGATCGGTGGCCTCGGAGGCCGGCCCTCAAGCGTCTGCAGCGAGGGCGATGAAATCGTCGATCCGTGTCCGGATGACGTCGAGGCTCGACCGCCAGAAGCCGAGGTCGCAGAGGTCGATTCCGAACCGTGAAGCGAGTTCGCGTGCGTTGAGCATCCCCGTACTGGAGAGGAGGTCGTCGTAGTCGGCGCGGAAGCCGACGGGGTCCGCGAGGTAGCGCGCGTACAGGCCAATGCCGAACAGCAGCCCGAAGCAGTAGGGCCAGTTGTAGAAGTGACGGTGCACGTTGTAGTAATGCGGTTTGACCTCCCACATCCAAGGGTGGTACGTGCCGGGATCAATGCCGTCACCGTAGGTCTCGGCCTGCGCTGCCGTCATCGCGTCACACAGCTCCTGTACCGACAGCGGTGCGTCGGCGCGCCGCCGGAAGAGCTCGGACTCAAAGCGGAACCGCGAGTCGATGTCGACGACCACCTGGGTAGCGCCCAGGAGATCGGCGTTGAGCAGCGCGAGGCGCTCGCGGTCGCCGGCGCCCTCAAGCCCGGCCTGCACCATGATCGTCTCGCAGAAGATGCTCGCGGTCTCCGTGAGCGCCATCGGCGTCGGGCGCAGCAGCGGGGGCCGCGAGGCGAGGTTGACGTTATGGTATGCGTGGCCGAGTTCGTGGGCGAGCGTCTGGACGCTGTCGAAGCTGCCGTCGTAGTTCATGAGGATCCGTGAGGCGCCCTCACCGATCGGCATGCAAAAGCCGCCGCCGCGCTTGCCCGGCCGCGCCTCGGCGTCCACCCAGCGTTCCCGAAAGGCCCGCGCGGCGAGCTCCCGGAGTCTGGGTGTGAAGGTGGCGAACGCCGAGGTCACCGCTGCCTCCGCTTCTGACCAGTCGTACCCAACCGCGCCGGGGACCGGCGCGACCAGGTCCCACCACGGGAGCGCACCGGCGTGGCCATGGACCTGTGCCTTCGCGGTTAGAAAGCGGCGAAAGTCCGGGAAGCTCTCGCGCGCGGCGGTCTGCATGGCCTCGAGGATCTCCGGCGTCACACGGTTGCGCCAGAGTTCCGCCGCGAGCGTGTCCGGCCAGCCCCGCCGGCGGTCGACGATGATCGCGTGCCCGGTGATCGCGTTCAGGCAGGCCGCCATCGGGGTCGCGATCGCCTCCCACGCGGCGAGTTCGGCGTCGTAGGCCTCCCGACGCAGCTGCGGATCGTCCTCGGCCGCCATGCCGCGCAGGACCGAAATCGGCCGAGACTCACCCCGCAAGGTGCCCTTGAGTGTCGAGCTGAGCTCCCCGGCGAGATTGACGCACGCCTCGACGCCCGGCACCTCGATGGCGGCGAGAAGATCCTCCTCGCGCTCGCTCATCTCGTGGGCGGAGTGCTCGCTACAGAGCCGCACCCAGCTCTCATGCTCCTCAGCGAGCGCCGAGGTCCGAACGAGCGCCTCCGCGCCGCAAGCCGCGATCCATCCGTTGAGCCGGGTCTGCAGCGAAGCCACCCCTGCGGCGTCGGCGGACAGCCGGAACCGCTCGGCGACGGCCGCGGTATCCGAGGCGTCGGTGGCAACAAGCGCGCTTACGTACGTGCTCAGCCGGCGGGTCGACTCTTCAAGCGAGCTCAACGCCGCGATGGCCTCCTCGAGCGCGCGCCCGGCCTCGTCGGTCGACGCGGGCGTGCCTGCTCCGATCCCGTGGCGCTCAAACAGCGCCCGCAGCTCATCCAGGCTCGCCCGCCACGCCTCGCGCGCCGAGGCGTACGCGGGGGAGTCAAGCGACGGAAAGATCGACTCGACGTCCCAGCGCGGGAGCTCAGTCGTGTCCGTGATCATTTGCCCGGCCTGCCGCGCACACCAGGAAGCTTACGGAGCGCGCCCGGCCGCCCGGGCCTCGACCCGGTCACGCCGCGGGCAGAGGATATAGAGCGAATCGCAAGCCGCCACCTCGAAGATCCCGAACCCGTTCAGGCAGGACGCAGAGGCGCGCATGTTCGTCCGGAAGGCTTGCGCCTCAGTGACTGCAGGGATGAGTTGGTAACCGACGCCCGGGTGTCTAGAGGACCGGGCGCCCCGGCTTCGGCGGGCTCTGCGCGCAGTCGGCAGGCGTGGTCTCGAGGGTTCCGTGCGCTCGCGTCGCGGAGCGAGCGTCAGCCATCGACTGACTCCGCTGGTGAAGGCGAGCGTTCCCCCGCGTCCGTTGCCGCGGGTGGTCCGGTTTGCGCGGCTGGGCCATGCCGACGCCATGTGCATGCATCCCCAGGTTTCGAGCCCGACGCTCGGCGTGCCGCTTGTTCAACCGCTAGATCAGGCTTGCCTGGCCAGAAAACGCGATCTTGTCGGGCTCTTGGAGTCCTCGCGGAGCGCGGCCCGTGGGCGTCGATCGTGTGCGTGTGACGATGACCGACTCGCGGTCCTCCATGGCGAGCAGTGCCGCGCGGTATTCCGGCTCTAACCAGAGGCCCTCGGGGTAGTCGGTGTTGAGCAGCTCCTCGAACGTCATTGTGCGGCCGATATAGCTCTCGGCGAGGTGCGTCTGAAGACTTGGGTAGGGCGCAACCTCTTCGACATCGAGGGCGAGCTGATCTGGGGGGCGCACGGTGACGGGCCAGAACGTCATGTCCTTCGATTCCTTGATCATCGCCCGCTTCATCTGGCGCATTCCCAGTCCGTTGTTCGTGAGGTGAATTAGGTAGTAGAGGGTCTGTCGTCGCTCATCCTCGAATACACGGAACGGAGTGGCGAACTTCGCGATTCCATCACGAACGAGAGCGGAGTAGGTCAGGAGAAGACACCCGCTCGCGATCGTCGCCGGCCTCCAAGTCGAGGCATTTTCTCCAGGCTTCACCCCCGAAGAACTCAGTCATCGGGACTTGATGGTTGGGCTCGGCAAGGAATCGGCGCATATCGCGCACCATGAAGACGTGCAGGGGAATATATG
>JADGPN010000499.1 GCA_017882465.1 Solirubrobacteraceae bacterium | reverse complement strand
AATCCCGTTCCACGAGTACTTCCACGGCGACAACGGCGCCGGGATCGGCGCCAGCCACCAGACCGGCTGGACCGGGACCGTCGCGCTGCTGTTCCTGCTTGGCGGCGCCCTGCACTCGAAGCCGGGCACGACCGCAGCAGCCGGCTGAGCGGCTGCACTATGTATGCGTCTGCCCACCCGTCCGACCGCCCACGAGCGCAAGGAATTTCATACGCATGGGGTAATGGTGGCGCGCGGGGGCCCGAGCTGCTGGATCACACGCAATCATCCGTAATGACCTCGTCGAGGTCGCGCTGAGGAGGCCACACAATGTCCGTGAAGGCCACAAGCCGGGCGCTCGAATCTCCCGCGGCGGCGCCGCTCGGCGCGCACCACGACGGCAGCGGCGCTACCTTCGCGCTGTTCAGCAGCGTGGCGGAGGCGGTCGAGTTGTGCCTATTCGATGACTCGTGCGCGGAGACGCGCTGGAGCCTTGAGCAGGGCGACGGCTACGTATGGGCGGGCTATTTGCCGGACGCGCGGTCGGGTCAGCACTACGGCTTTCGGGTGCACGGCCCGTGGGATCCGCCTGCGGGCGCGCGCTGTAATCCCGCGAAGCTGCTGGTCGACCCCTATGCCCGCGCGGTCGCGGCGGAGGTGCGCTGGGACCCAGCGGTGCTCGGCCACGCGCCCGATGACCCGAATCGTGCCGATGACAGCGATTCGGCGCCGTACGTCCCGCGCTCGGTGCTGATGGCGTCTGACTTCCGAGAACGCCGAGCCTCACGCGCGGCCGGACGCACAACCAGCCGGGGTCTACGACAACAAGCCCCGCACTAATTCGAAGGGACCGTAAACCCATGACTTTTCTCTGGATTCTGCTGGGCATCGTTTACATAGCGTGCTGGGTCTACTTCGACTTGGCGACGTTCCGCAAGGGGCACTACTGGCTGTTCTGGATCGGTTTCTTGCTCCCGTTCCTGTGGATCATCGGCGCGCTGATCGCCCCCACACCGACCGCCGCCGCCAGGGCGTAGGCCCTACGCCGCACACGTGACATCTCAAACCGTGGAGGGCTCATGACAACGACGACATCCAGGGACGGACGCGCCGCGACGCCGAGATCGAAGGAAGGCGGCGGGGGCGGCGGTGCCGCATCTGTCGGTGGCAAGCGGGTCGCGCGGGGTGAGGCGGCGCGGGCTCAGGTCCCGCGTGCGACTCACGCGGCGTTTGAGCCGTCACCGACGCGAGCTGATCCGGTCGAGCTGCTCGATTTCTCAAAGGCCTGCGCCGAGCAGAACGAGCGCGACTTCCGGCGGCTCGATGCCGCCGTTGACTCCGGCGAGCTGGTGGCCCGAACCGTAGGTCGCCGGAACCCGGATCGGCGGCATCGACATGAACATACCCCGGGTCCGTGCCGCCCTCGCCGCGGCGCTTGCGCGCCGCCCGCGACCTCCAGCGCGCGCAAAGGGCGATCGCGGAGTTTCCCGATCCGGGGCGGCTCCCCGCGATCGCAGCCACCGTCGCGGACGCGCGCGGCGCTACATCTCGCTGAACACCGTCAAGACCCGTACCCGCGAGCTGTACCCCAAGCTGGGCGCAACATCGTGAGTGGACGCGGTTGCGCGCGCCGAAGCGCTCCTGCTCGATCTCACCGAATCACCCGGGTGATCCTCCGCCCCCACGGCCCAAACCGCTGCACCGGTCAGGCATGCTGAGGCTCGTATGTCACCGCCTCGCTACCGCCTCGACATCGAAGGAGAACTGGGACCACGCTACGCCTCCGCGTTCGCCGGGATCACGCTGCGCTCCCATGACCGCGGCTGGGATCCGCGCGGCCAGGGATCGCACTCCCTCCCGGGCGTCGGCAGCTCGTCGCTGCTCACCCCGTCGGGACACACCGACTCAGGTGATGATGGGGTCACGGACCGCTGGAAGCTTATGGGCGAGTCGTTGAAAGATAGATCATTGATGCCAACCTGCCTGGAGGCCCTCTGATGAGCCAGCCTGATCGAAGCAAGCTTCCGATTCGTCAGCAGCCGTTTGGGGGGGTGGCGAACCGGACTCTCGAGGGCTCGCAGCCGGATTGGGCGGAGCTCGGACACGTCGAGCCTCCCGACGGCGCGCCGAACGTGCTGCTTGTGCTGATCGACGATGCGGGGTTCGGGAATGCCGGAACGTTCGGCGGGCCGATCGACACTCCGAATTACACGCGGATCGCGCAGGAGGGTGTGCGGTACAACCGGTTCCACGTCACGGCGCTGTGCTCGCCGACACGGGCGGCGCTGCTGACCGGTCGCAACAGTCACGCGGTTGGTTTTGGTTCGGTGGGCGAGTTCTCGACCGGGTTCGCCGGCTATACGGCGTTCGTTCCGGATGACTGCGTTCCGTTCCCGAGGATCTTGCGAGACAACGGCTACAGCACGGCGGCGTTCGGTAAGTGGCATCTGACGCCGGACGGTCAGCAGGGTCCGTCGGGTCCGTTTGATCGCTGGCCTGTCGGTTGGGGGTTTGAGTATTTCTACGGGTTCCTGGGCGGGGGCGCGTCGCAGTGGGATCCGTGCCTGGCTGAGAACCAGAAGATCATCGGCACGCCGCCAGAGTTCTACGACGAGGAGAACCCGTACTACCTGCCCGATGCGATGGCGGACAAGACGATCGAGTGGCTGCATGCGATCCGCGGGCAGGATGCGAAGAAGCCGTTCTTCGCGTATTTCGCCACGGGCTGCAGTCATGCGCCGCATCATGTGTCGGAGGAGTGGGCGGCGAAGTACAAGGGCAAGTTCGACCAGGGCTGGGACAGGCTGCGCGAGGAAACGTTCGCCAGGCAGAAGGAGCTTGGCGTGATCCCCGCCGACGCCGAGCTGACGCCACGCGACGACGCGTTCCCCGCCTGGGACGACGTCCCGGACAAGCTGAAGGCCTACTACGCCCGCCAGATGGAGGTCTACGCGGGTTACTCCGAGAACGCCGACCACAACGCCGGCCGGGTGATCGACGCGATCGACGAGCTGGGCGAGCTCGACAACACGCTCGTGCTCTGGATCTGGGGGGACAACGGCGCCAGCATGGAGGGCACGATCACCGGCTCCTTCAACGAGCTGACGATGCAGAACGGCATCCCGCTGACCGACGAGATGCAGCTGCAGCTCGCCGAGCGCTACGGCGGCATCGAGGCCTGGGGGAACCAGATGATGGTTCCCCACTACTCGGCCGCCTGGGCCTGGGCCGGGAACACCCCGTTCAAATGGGGGAAGCAGGTGGGCTCCCACCTCGGCGGCACCCGCAACCCGCTCGTCGTCCACTGGCCCGAGCGGATCTCCGACGACGGCGCGCTGAGAACGCACTTCACCCACGTCATCGATGTCGGCCCGACGATCCTCGACATCGCCGGCATCCCGATGCCGACCCACATCGACGGGATCGAGCAGCAGCCGATGCACGGCGTCACGTTCGCCGACTCGCTGACCGACGCGAACGCCCCCGAGCGCCATACCCAGCAGTACTTCGAGACGATCGGCAACCGGTCGATGTACAAGGACGGCTGGTGGCTGTCGATGAAGACGGCGCGGATCCCGTGG
>JADGPN010000498.1 GCA_017882465.1 Solirubrobacteraceae bacterium | reverse complement strand
AACTTGCCTTCGGTTTCCTTGATCTTGCCCTTCGTCTCGTTCTTGAGACCGCGCTTGTTGATGTCCGTCATAAATCCTCCGACAGAGGTGGGCCGCGAAATGAGCGGTGTTTTTGTCGATCTATCCAACGCAAGCGTCGGGCCTCAGTCGCTGTTTGGGACGTTGGCTTTGCAGCGCTTTACTCACCCTAACAAACAGACAATCGGGTAATGTGACTCGTACCGTTCGGGACTAGGCCTAGCCAAACCGTCCTGACCTTCGTGTTCTCAGTGGGAAAGGAAGTCGAGGAGAAAAACTTCACCGCAACACGGACAGTCCGTTCAGCTTCGGGCCCCGTAGTATCGCTGTATGCACCAAGGTAGCACTATGTAGTGAGAACTCGACGGAAACTGGACCGGCCGTAATAATGACGCTCGAAGAATTTGGGCCGCGGGAGTCCTTCGATCTTCGTGACGTGAATCCTCTTTCGGCCACCCCTCGGTGGGATGATCTGGACCCTAACGTGCAGGAAAAAGGTCACCGATCGCCTCATCGCGGATGAGCGACCTGGGCGTGGTCCCTCTAAGCCAGGTGGAGCACCGCATGCTGGCCGCCGGTCGCACAGTGAGAGCGCGGTTCGCGACCGTCGTCGCCTTCCTGACCGTCGCCGCATCCGCGCACGGTCAGCAGTATAGTTTCCGCTATTATGGCGCCGAGGACGGCCTCACCAATCTCGCCGTCAAAGTGCTCTTCCAGGACCGCATTGGCTATCTCTGGGCGGGAACCGAAAACGGCGTATTCCGCTACGACGGTGAACGGTTCCAACGCTTCGGACCGCTGGAAGGTCTGCCGCGCGAGGTGGTGCTGAGTCTGGGCGAGACACCAGACGGAAAGGTGCTGGCCGGTTACCGCGGGGGCCTCTACCTGCAGCGCGACGATCGGTTCGAGAAGGTTTCGCTGCCCGCCGGCGGTGGTATAAACAGCTACAGCGCGATCCAAGCTGACAGCGGTGGCCGGGTCCTGATCGCGACGAACCGCGGTCTCGTGGTGGCGACGCAGCCCAAGGGCGCGGGAGGTCTTGCATTCCAGCTTCTTCCGATGCCCGCCGGCGTGGACGGGCCGGACGCGCACGGCGTTCACGTGGAGCCGGACACCGTTTGGTTCGGCTGTGGTAACCAGCTGTGCAGGAAGTCCAGAGCGGGCGTCGCCATCTTCGGCGAGGCGCAGGGCCTGCCGAAAGGGAAGTGGATGAGCATACGTCGCGACGGCGCAGGCGTACTTTGGGTTCACGACCTGAAGCGGATCGCCGTTCTGCGCCCAGGCAGCGAGCGATTCGATGCGTCCGATCCCGGCTTTCCCCAAACGGCGGGTGGCGCCCAGATGGAGACGGATGACCACGGCCGGCTGCTCGTGCCGACGGTCGAAGGGCTGGTCATCGACGATGGGAGGTCTCAGTTCCGGATTGTCGGCAACCGAGAGAACCTGGTCGGATCGGCTTACTCTGTTCTCCAGGACCGGGAGGGCTCGGTCTGGATCGGGCTTGCGGGACGAGGACTGGCACGCTGGCGAGGCTACAGGCAGTGGGAGGGGTTCGCCGCCGAGAGCGGACTGGAGAGCGATCTGGTATACGAGATCCGGCCGCTCCCCGACGGTAAGGTGCTGGTGGGAACAGAGGCTGGACTGTTTACCGGTCGGAAGACCGGCGAACGCTGGACGTTCGAGAGGAACACGCGTGTGGGAAAGGTGCCCGTCCACGCTGTCCAGCTAGAGCAGGACGGAAGCGTGTGGCTCGGCACCGAGCGAAACGGCGCGGCGCGGATCGACGCTCGCACTGGACGAGTGGACTGGTTCAGGGCGGCGCAGGGACTCGCGGGGATCTCGCCGTTCGCGATAGCGCTCGACTCGGCGGGCCGCGTGTGGGCGGCGACGGAAGCCGGACTGTTCGTCGCCAAGCTCTCCGATAAGCTCTTCCATCGAGTAACGGAGATCCCTGCCGTCAATTGCTGGGCGGTGGCAGCCGCTCCTGGCGGCGAGCTCCTCGTTGCGACGAGCTCGGGACTGTTCCGGATGTCTCGAGCGGGAGGAGCGCAAGAGCGCTGGCGGAGGATTGGGAAGGCCGACGGGCTGCGCGACGACGTGTTGCTTGCGGTTGCTTCGGCTCGGCCTGGCGAGATCTGGGTTGGGTATTGGTACTCGGGTGACGTGACGCGAATCCGGATCGACGGCGAGCGCCTCAGCATGACCCATTTCGGCGCCGCCACCGGGCTCCACGGGGAGATGAGCTACTACCTCGGATTCGATGCGCGCGGTCATCTCTGGAACGGGACCGATCAGGGGGTACGAGTCTTCGACGGAGCCCGTTGGCAGCAGTTCGACCACAACGACGGGCTGATCTCCGACGACGGCGACCTCCAGGGGTTCGCGGCAGAACCTAACGGCTCTGTGTGGCTCGGGACGAGCAGCGGCCTGGCCCGATACACGCCCGGCGCGCGCGCGCGTCAGGCTCCGCCGCCGACCGTGGCCTTTACAGCCCTCACGCTCGGCGCGCAACGCGTCGCCCGCGACAGCATCGTCTCGATGCCGTACACGTCCAACGCGCTCACAGCCCGTTACTCCACGTTGCACTTCGCCCACGAGGGCTCCACGCGCTTCCGCTATCGGCTGCAACCGATCTCGGACGATTGGCGGGAGACGTCGCTGCGCGAGCTCCAGTTCCCCGGGCTGCCTCCTCATCATTACTTGCTGGAGGTGCAGGCTCGTGAAGGCCTGGGGGAGTGGAGCGGTACCCCCGCAGCGTTCGCGTTCACCATCCGTGTCCCCTGGTGGCGGAGCTGGTGGTTTATCGCCGGTCTCGGCCTGATCTCCGTGGCGCTGGTGCTCCTGGTTCTGCGCGCGCGCGATCAACGGTATCGCCAGATACAACGCACACTCGAGGACGCGGTCACGGCGCGCACGTCGGAGCTGGCGCGGGAGAAGGTGCGCGCCGAACAGGCGACGATGCGGGCAGACACGGCAAACCGCGCCAAGAGCGAGTTCCTGGCGAACATGAGCCACGAGATTCGTACGCCGATGAACGGCGTCCTCGGCATGACGGATCTTCTCCTGGATACGGAGCTGGACGGCACGCAGCGCGAATACGCCGATATGGTACGAAGCTCCGCCGACTCCCTGCTCAGCGTCATCAACGACATCCTCGACTTTTCCAAGATCGAGGCGGGCAAGTTCGACCTGGAGACAATCGAGTTCAGGCTGCGCGGCAGCATCGAGCCGACGATGAAGACGCTGGCGCTGCGCGCGCACGCGAAGGGATTGGAGCTGAACTGCGCCGTAGCCGCGGACGTCCCCGACGCGTTGCTGGGTGATCCGGGCAGGCTGCGACAGGTGCTCCTCAATCTGCTCGGCAACGCCTTGAAGTTCACCGAGCGCGGTGAGGTCAGCCTGCTGGTTGAATGCGAGTCGACGGTCCACGAGGCAGTGGTACTGCACTTCATCGTCAAGGACTCGGGCATCGGTATCCCGGCGGAGAAGCAGGCAGGGGTCTTCGACGCGTTCACGCAGGCCGACGGATCCACCACGCGTCGATTCGG
>JADGPN010000119.1 GCA_017882465.1 Solirubrobacteraceae bacterium | reverse complement strand
TCACCCCGAGCGCGCAGACGATGAAGCCGACGATCAACGCCGCTCCGGCACCCGTGATCACGCCGAGGATGAAGGCGATCGCCCCCACCAGGATCATCAGCTCCGAGATCGGAAGCCCGCCGAACGGGCTCACCGGCCGCTCGCCGCGAATGTCGACCCGGGAGGGGCGGCTGCCGCGCTGCTCGCGGCGCGCGGCGGCCTCGCGCTCGGCGCGCTGATCCCGCCGCGGCGAGGGCACGGCCCGCGGCGCGGATCCGGGGTTGCGATGCTTGCGCTTGGACTTCTGGCTCGCCACGGTGGCGCGAGGATAGTGCTCGCGCGAGGTCACTGCCCGCTCAGCGCGCCGACGAGCGCGGGCGAGAGGCGGCGCGCTACAGGCGCCGCCACCGTGGCGGTCGCGGTGGTGGCTGCAGCCGCCGGGCTCACGGGCTGCGGGAGCGCCGGCGTCACGCCGCCCGCGCCGGGTACCGGCTCGGGCGGACTGGCCCCAGATCAGCTCCCCATACCCGCGGGTCGCGGGCCCCGATTCCGGCTCCCGGCGGTCTCGCCGGGCGTCGCCGGGCGGGCCCAGATCGCCGGTCAGGCCTGCGCGACGGTGCATCCGCCCAGCTACGGCGTCCACCTCGAACTGTACGCGGATCGCCTGGTGCTGCCGGTACCGTCCGGGATCGGCGTCGCTCCGCCGCAGCAGCGGCGAGGCGTGTACGTGCTCGGCGGAGCGTGCTCCTATGGCCTGCGGACGCTCGAGCCGACCGGAGTGGTCGTGGTCGATCGAGGCGCCCGTGCAGCGGCGCCGACGCTGGGGACGCTGTTTGCCATCTGGGGGCAGCCGCTGTCCGCCGGCTCCCTGGCCGGCTTCGACGGTCCGGTGGTGGCGTTCCTCGGCGGCCGGCGCTGGAGCGGCTCGCCACAGGCCATCCCGCTGCGCCGTCACGCCGAGATCGTGCTGCAGGTCGGCGGCGAGCTGCCGCCCCACCCCGCCTACCTGTTCCCGCCCGGGCTCTGAGGCGCCTCCCTCTAACCTCCGGGCCCATGCCCCGCCGCCTCGCCGCCGCACTCGCGATCGCGCTCGCCGCGGTCGCGCTGGTCCCGGTGGCCGCCGTGGCCGACGGCGACCCGGCCAGCGATACGCTGCTGGGCCAGAACGTCTTCTATCCGTACTCGCCGCCGGTCTCGCCCGCGTTGCAGAGGACGCTCAACGCCGAGACCGCGGCAGCCAAGAAGGCGGGCTTCCCGCTCAAGGTGGCGCTGATCGCCTCCCCCGTTGACCTCGGGGTGATTCCCGACCTGTTCGACAAGCCGCAGAAGTACGCGGACTTCCTCGTTCAGGAGATCAGCTTCCAGACCAAGCAGGCGCTGCTGGTGGTGATGCCCTCGAGCTTCGGGAGCGCGGGGCTGCCGGCCGCGGCCACGGCGGCCGTGGCCAAGCTCACCCCTCCGGCCGGCAGGACGTCGGATGACCTCGCCCGCGCCGCGGTCCCGGCCGTCGCGAAGCTCGCGGCCGCGGCCGGGCATCCGATCTCGTCCGGGACGGGCGGCGGAGGGGGAGGGGGCAGCTCGACGGTGGTCGTGATCGCGCTGATCGTCGCCGCGGTGGCGCTCGCCGGCGCGCTGGTGCTCCTTCGCAGAGGCAGGCCGACGAGCAGAGGCACCACCTCCTAGGGCCGGGCCGGGGCCGGGTCTCGGAGGGAGCGGGGCCGGGCCGTTGTTCGGAGCGGCAGCGGGCCGCTATTCCCAGCGGCGGCGTCCGGCGCGCAGCGCCCGCAGCTCTGAGACACCATGTGACTCGGCCCGCTGCGGCCCCCGCCCGTCGGCCCCGGGGAGCGGGCGAACCGGAAGCTCCTGCTCCCGCAGGCCTCCCGACCCGTCGAGGCTCAAGCGCAGCACCCGCGCGCCGAGCCGGGACGCTACGCACTCGGCCAGCTCCGTTCCGGCGTACAGGACTGCCGCGCCGTCGTCGGCGGCCAGGCCCGGGGGCAGGGTCCCGGTCAGAACCGCGGAGCGGTAGACGGGCAACCGCTCGGGCTCACCGTCCAGGTGCACCAACAGGCTTCCCGGCACCAGCCCCAGTCCGGCGGCCGGCTCGGGCACCCCGCCGCTCTTGCTGATCCCGCCTTCGAACCAGCACATCGCTCCAGCGCTCAGGCCCGCCAGGACGACGCCGTGCTCCCAGGCCTCGCGCATCGCCCTGTCGACCCCGTGCTCGCGCCACACGGCCAGCATGTTGCGCATCGAGCCGCCGCCGATGTAGATCGCGTCCTGGGCGAGCAGGTGCTCGACGGGGTCGATCCGGTCGCGGCCGAGATGGAACAGGGAGACCGTCGTCGGCTCGCACGGCCACGCGCCGAAGCGCTCGTAGAAGCGCGTGACCTGGTCCCGCGGATCGCCGCTGGCCGTGGGCAGAAAGCAGATCCTGGGGACCGCGCGCCCGGTCAGCGCGAGCACGAAGCGGTCCAGCGCCGGGGTCCGCTCCTGCATCGTGAAGCCGCCGCCGCCCATCGCCAGGATCCTTCGTCGCTCAGAGGTCTGGGAGCCACCCGGCATGGCTCGCCAGGATGCCGCAACCGGCCGCTGGGTGCAGCGCGCCCGCGGCCGCGCCGCCGTCACGCCGCGATCGCTTCGCCCGCCAGCGAGGCCCCCAGCTCGCCCGTCAGCGAGGTCCGCGAGGCGCCCAGGTAGCGGACCGGGAGCTCACGCTCGCGCACCCCGCCGGCCCCGTCATGGGACAGGTGCACCGAACGCGCGGAGCACCGCGAGGACACCACCTCCGCCAGCTCGGTGCCCACGAAGTGCAGGGCGGCGCCGTCGCCCGCCCCGTAGCCGGGCGGCATCCCGCCCGCGACCGCCTCGTGGAAGGCCGCCCGCCGGCCAGGCTCGTCCTCATAGTGGACGGCGTTACTCCAGGGCAGGAACCCGAGCGCCTCGATCGACCGGGGCGGCCCCTCGTGAAAGGCGCTGACGGCATGTGAGAACCAGCACAGGGAGCCGGCCGAGCCGCCGCACAGGACCACCCCGGCGCGCCACGCCTCGCGCAGCGCGAGGTCGATCCCGTGCGCGCGCCAGGTGCCCAGCAGCGAGACCAGGCTGCCGCCGCCGACGTACACGAGGTCCTGCTCGAGCAGGTGCTCCCGGGGGTCTCCGACACCCGTCTCACGGCGGAACAGCGAGATGTGCGAGGGCTCGCAGCGCGAGGCCGCGAACGCCCGGTAGAACCGGACCACGTAGTGGTCGGCATCACCGCTCGCGGTCGGCAGAAAGCAGACCCGGGGACGCTCGGCGCCGGTGAGCGAGAGGACGTGATCGTCGAGCAGGGTGTTCCCCCACTCCATCGAGAATCCCCCACCTCCGAACGCCACGATCTGAGGCGGTCGTGAACGCATGGTGGAAAGGTAGGGGCGGCGCCCGGTTGCGGTCATTGGCCCGATGTCCAAACTTGGCCGGCCGCCATTCGCCGCCAAAGCGGCTGCTAATCCCGTACTTGCCCCGACCCGTGCGGGACCCTGGGCGCCTCGATCCCGATCCGGCGCATGAGGCTCCACAGCTGCAGCAGCTCCGGGTAGACGATCGGCTTGCCCGACGTGAGGAGCGCTCCGGAGACGGCCCGCTCCGGATCCGCCCAGCCGATCACATTGGTGAATCCGAGATGGCCGAACGCGAGCTCGGTGTCAGGGCCATAGAGGCTGAGTCGCCTCGCGCCGAGCATGAACCCGAGCGCGTACCGGGTCGGGAACCCGAGCGTGAGGTCGATCTCGCGGTAGGACTGCTCGATCAGCGCGCGCCGGATCGTGCGCGGCTCGAGGACCCGCACGCCGTCGAGCTCTCCCCCGAGGCGCAGCAGCTCGAAGAAGCGCGACAGCTCGCCCGCGGTCGTGACCACGTTTCCGGCCGGCACGATGGCGGCCAACAACCGCGGGTCGTTCGACATCGCGGTGATCTGGTCCGCCGGAGCTCCGAGCGCCCGCTCCAGCAGCCCCGACAGCGGTGGTAGCAGCGGCGCCCCGGTCGCGTAGTTGAGCGCCACCCGGGACACGTCCTCCGGGCGCACGCCGTAGTTGCCCCACCGGAATCCGAGCGGGTCGAGGATCTCCCCGGCCAGCACCTCGCGGATCGTGCGCCCGGTCACGCGGCGCACGATCTCGCCGAGGATGAAACCGCCGGAGATGGCGTGGTACGCGAGCGCCTTCCCCGGCCGCGATGTCAGGCGGGCATCGCAGATCGCCTCGAGCAGCAGCTCATCCGCCCCGATGCTCTCGAGGTCGAGCAGCGCCGGAGGGACGTTGGGGATACCGGCCCGGTGGGCAAGGACGTGAGCGATCGTGATCACCTCCTTGCCGTGGCGGGCGAACTCGGGGATGTACTCGCACACCGGGTCCCCGACATGGATCAGCTCGCGCTCGTCGAGCAGGTGCACGATCGTCGCCGTGATCGCCTTGGAGGCGGAGAAGATTCCGAACGGAGTCTCAGGCGTGGCCGGCACCCGCTCGCAGTGGGGGCCGTCGTGCGGCCCGTTCCCGCGCGCGTGACCGATCGCGCGATCGATCACGACGCGGCCCTCACGCCTCAGGCACAGCGCGACGGCAGGATGCACGCCGCTGCGATAGACGCTCCTCACCGTCCCCCAGATGCGCCTGACCGCCTCGGGCTCCATTCCGGCCGCGAGCGGATCCTCCTCGGCGCCGATCGTGGTGACAGCGCCGAGGTCGGCCGAGATCTGTACGCGCCGGAGCGGATCAGGGACCAGGGGCAGCCGTGGGATGGCCGGAATCAGCCGCACCGCCACCCCGCTGGATGCTGGGCCCGCCGCATGCCCGCAGAGACTACCTCTGGTGCTTGCTTCGGGACCGCGGTGCGCGGCGGCTGCGTCCGCCGCGGCCGCTCCCCGGCGAGGCGTACGGGCGCCCCGCTGACTGCGGACGTGCGGTGGCGACGCGTGCCGCCGGCGCGGCTCCCCGCGACGAGAGTCCGTGCTCGATCCCGAGCTGGCCGGCCAGCCGCGCGACCTCGGTGCGCTGCTCGGGCGAGAGCAGCGTGATGCCGGTCCCGTCCCGCCCGGCACGGCCGGTGCGACCGACGCGGTGGACGTAGCCGTCGCGGTCCTCCGGCGGGTCGTAGTTGATCACGTGCGAGATGCGATCGACGTCGATCCCGCGGGCGGCCACGTCGGTCGCCACCAGCGTGTCGATGTGCCCGGCCTCGAAGCGGGCGAGCGCGCGCTCGCGCTGGCCCTGCGTCTTGTCGCCGTGCATCGCCACCGCCTCGACCCCGTGCCGGCCCAGGCGCTTGACCAGCCGGTCGGCTCCGCGCTTGGTGCGCACGAACACCAGCGCGAGATCGCGCTTGCAGCGCAGCTCCCGCACCAGGGCGTCGAGGCGGTCGGCGTGCTCGATCTCGACGAAGTGATGCTTCACGAGCCCCGCCGAGACGGCCGGCTCGGGGTCGTGCTCGCGCCGGACGGCGTCGCGGGTGAAAGCGCTCGCGACCTTTCCGTTGGCGCCCTCGAGCGTGGCCGAGAAGAACAGCGTCTGACGCTTGGGCGGACATTGTTTGACGATCCGCTCGACCGCCGGCAGGAAGCCCATGTCGAGCATCCGGTCGGCTTCGTCGAGCACCAGGATCCGGACGCGATCGAGGCTGAACGCGCCCCGCTCGATCAGATCCTCGAGACGGCCGGGGGTCGCGACGAGCACGTGCGAGCGGGCGGCGTCACGGGCCTGCTTTTGGATTCCCACACCGCCGTAGACGGCCGAGACGCGCAGCGCGCGGGCATGCGCGACTGCGTACATCTCGTCGGCGATCTGCGAGACCAGCTCGCGGGTCGGGGCCAGGATCAGTGCCGTGGGGCGGGGGTCGGTGGCCTGGATGCGGTCGACCATGGGCACGGCGAACGCGAGCGTCTTGCCCGATCCGGTGGGCGAGCGCACGAGCACGTCACGGCCGGCCAGCACGTCGGCGATCACGAGTGTCTGGACCGGGAAGGGCTGGGTGATGCCGCGGCGGCGCAGGGCATCCTGCACGGCGCCGGACACGCCGAGATCGGCGAAGGACTGCATGGACATCGGTACTCCTCACAGCGGCATCGGGCCGCGTACGGTTTCGGGAGGCTATGGCTGACCCGAACCGCTTTCCTGCGGGACCCAAGCAAGCTGCCTCGCGGCCGGCGTCGCCGACCGCACCCCAGAAGCTAGCAGGGAGCAGGATATCCTGGCCCCATGGGCCGCGAGTACGAGGCGATCGATGATCATCTTCACGACTGGATCGCCCGCCAGTCGATGTTCTTCATCGGCACTGCACCGGCCGCGCTCGACGGCCACGTCAACGTCTCGCCCAAGGGGCCGATCGGGACGCTGCGCGTCCTCGGGCCGACCCGCGTCGCCTACCTCGACCTCGTCGGCAGCGGCGCTGAGACGCTCGCCCACATCCGTGAGAACGGCCGCATCGTGGTCATGTTGTGCGCGTTCGACGGCCCGCCGCGGATCGTTCGCCTGCATGGGCGCGGAGCAGCGGTCCTGCAGTCGGACTCAGGCTTCGGCGACCTGCTCGCCGAGTGCGGCTTCGAGCAGCCCGAGCACTCCGAGTTGAGCCGGGCGATCATCCTCGTCGAGGTGACCCGGATCGCGGACTCGTGCGGGTACGGCGTGCCGCTGATGCGCCACGAGGGCCGGCGGCCGCACATGGACGCGTGGGCGGCCAAGAAGCTGCGCACCGGCGGCGCAGAGGCGATCGCCGACTACAAGCGGGAGAAGAACGGGGTCAGCATCGACGGCCTCCCAGCGGTCGATCCCGTGCCAGCACCTCACGGGTGAGGATCGCCAGCGTCGGTGGCTCGGGCCGCAGCGCCGGGTGGATCTCGAGCTGCAGCGGGGCCGGATGGCGGGCCAGCCAGGGCGCGAGCTCGCTCCAGGGCACGGTTCCGGCGCCGGGCGCGAGGTGCAAATCGAGCCTGACCGGCTCGATCCCCCCCGAGCGGGGGCTCTCGGATGCGGCGGCGAAGTTGTCATGGATGTGGAACACGATCACCCGCTCGAGCACCGGCTCGATCAGCTCCGCCAGCGCGCAGCCCGCGATCCCGGCGGCGATGTGGGCGTGGCCGATGTCCAAGCACATCCCGATCTGCTCGCTGTCGAGCCTTCGCACCAGGTCGTGCACGGCCAGCGGGTTGTGGCAGACGAGCTCGGGACCCGGATAGACCGGGGCCAGGTTCTCGACCGCGATTCGCACCTCGAGCTCCCGTGCCCGGCGGGCGAGACGGCGCAGTGAGTGCTCCTCGTCGTCCAGTCGGACGCGGAGCCCGGGCTCGCTCAGCGGACGCCGAGCGCCGTGGTAGACGAGCAGCCGGGCGCCGGCGATCGCCGCGTAGGTGAGCGCTCCGTCCAGCTGCACGTCCCCCTCCTCGCCGCCGGCCATCAGGTCGTCCGGCGCGTGCAGGATCAGGCGCAGTCCGGTCAGATCGAGTTGCTCGCGCAGGGCGCGCGCGTGCGTGTGCAGCCCGCGGGCATCGGAGAGCAGATGGCGAGGCCCGATCCGGACCTGGACGTGGCTGAAGCCGGCCGCCTCGTAGGACTTCAGCCGCGGCGGAGTCGGCCACCACCCTGTCGGCTGGTCCAGGCCCAGCCGCCCCTCGAGGTAGAGCTCGAGCGGCTCGACACGCGGATCCGACAGGCCCGGGGTGCGTCCACCGCGCGGGGAGCGTGTCGTGGCCATACCGGCAAGCTAGGGCCACTCACCGGCCGCGGTGTTTCGTTCCTGTGACGGTCGGCGGCGAACATGGGATCGTCACACGCGCGGCGTGGACCTGGCGTAGCTTGAGTCCTCTCTCCGTTCGGGCCGGTCGCGTTCAGCGGCCGGCCTTTTTCGTGGCCGCGGGGACGGGCGCGGCCGGGGGCCTGATCCCCCGGGCCCGCTCAGACGGGATGCGACGCGTCGGCAAACTCCCGGAACAGCCCGGTCACCACGAACACCACCTGCTCGGCGATGTCGACCGTGTTGTCGCCGATCCGCTCCAGGCAGCGCGCCACCAGGATCATGAACATCGCCCACTCGCGGGTGTCGACGTCGTCGCCGATCTCGACCGCGCGGCGGAAGATCTCGCGGTTGAGGCGGTTGATCTCGGAGTCCTGGCGCACCAGGTCCTGGGCCAGGCCGACGTTGCGGGAGGCGAACGCCTCCTGGGCCTGGGACAGCTGCGAGCGCGCGAGCTGGCCCATGCGCTCGATCGCATCGAGGATGTCCTTGTCCTTGGGGGACTCGTAGCCCGAGAGCGGGACGAGCTTGGCGATGTTCACGCACTGATCGCCCATCCGCTCCACGCACCGGATCACGTGCAGCAGCGCGGCCACGATGCGCAGGTCCGTGGCCACCGGCGTCTGCAGCGCGAGCAGCGACAGGATTCCCTGATGGACCTCGAGATAGCGGCCGTCGATCAGGTCATCGTCGGCGACGACCATCCCGGCCAGCTCAACGTCCTGGTATCCGACCGCCTCGAGCGCGCGGTCGAGCGCCGTGGTGACCAGATCGAGGCCGCCGAGGGCCTGCACCTCGAGCCGCTTGAGTGCCTCGCGGAAGTTGTGGCGTGTCTCTTGCATCGCTCTCCCCTAGCCGAACTTACCGGTCACGTACCGCTCCGTGCGCTCGTCCTTGGGTCGCGTGAAGAGCTGATCTGTCGGCGCGTGCTCGATCAGCTCGCCGTCGAGCATGAACACGGTCGTGTCAGAGACGCGCGCCGCCTGCTGCATGTTGTGAGTCACGATCACGATCGTGTACCGCTCCTTGAGCTCATCGATCAGCTCCTCGACCTTGAGCGTCGCGACGGGATCGAGCGCCGAGCACGGCTCGTCCATCAGGATCACCTCGGGCTCGACCGCGACTGTCCGCGCGATGCAGAGCCGCTGTTGCTGGCCGCCCGAGAGGCCGATCCCCGGCTCGTTGAGGCGGTTCTTGACCTCCTCCCACAGGCCCACTGCACGCAGGGCTCTGTGAACCCGCTCGCGCATGTTCACGCCCTTGGTGCCCGTCAGCCTGAGACCGGCGGCGACGTTCTCGAAGATCGACATGGTCGGGAACGGGTTCGGCTTCTGGAACACCATGCCGACCAGCCGGCGCACGGAGGTCACGTCGACATTGTCGCCGTACAGGTCGACGTCGTCGAGCGTGACGCTGCCCTCCGCCCGCGCACCGGGGATCTCCTCGTGCATGCGGTTGATGCAGCGCACCATGGTCGACTTCCCGCACCCGGACGGTCCGATGATCGCCGACACCTCGTTGGGCGGGAAGGTGATGTTCACGCCCCGGACCGCGTGCACCGAGCCGTAGTAGGCATGGAGATCGGTGAGGACGACGTTGTGCCCGGCGGCGGTGACGCCGTCCTGGCTGCGCGTCGATACGTCCTGTTGCTCTTCGGCGGGTGAGTCGGACACTTCGACCGGTTCCTTGTCCCGGACCGGCTGCTGGGTCTGCGCCGGATCCGTCTTCTGTGTGTCTCGAGGGATCATGCCATGCGGCTCCTTCGCGCAACCGCTCGTGCGACCACGTTGAGGATCAGGATCATCAGCACAAGTGTGAGCGCTGCGCCCCAGGCGCGCGTGACCACCTCGTTGCGCGGAGACGTGATGTCGCTGAAGATCTGCAGCGGCAGCGCGTTCATCTGGTTCCCCAGGTTGGCGGTCGCGACCTGGGCGCCGAAGGCGGTGAACAGCAGCGGCGCGGTCTCACCGGCGCCGCGGGCGATCGACAGCAGCACCCCGGTGACCAGGCCGGTGAGCGAGGTCGGCAGCACGATCCTCGTGATCACTCGCCAGCGCGGCGCTCCGAGCGCCAGCGCCGCCTCGCGCAGGCTCGCGGGCACGAGCAGCAGCACGACCTCGGAGGATCGGATCACGATCGGGAGCATCAGCAGCGCCAGCGCGATGCCGCCCTTCCAGCCCGCGAACCCGCTGCCCCCGACGTGGCCGAGCACGAGCACGATGTAGACGAACAGGCCGAACACGATCGAGGGCACACCGGTCATCACGTCGACGAAGTAGCGCACCAGGTTGGCGAACTTCGACTGCTTGCCGTACTCGGTCAGGTACAGCGCCACCCCGATCCCGAGTGGGACGGAGATCAGCGTGGCGAAGGCGACGATCTCGATCGTGCCCAGGATCGCGCTCTTGATTCCGCCCGGATAGCCGAGGAAGTTGCCGTTCGGATCGGTGGTGAAGAAATCCCCGCTCCAGGCCCCGATTCCCTTCTTGATCAGGTAGTAGATGACCAGCACCAGTGGGATCAGGGCGAGTACGGTGCCGGCGGCGAGGGTGCCGCGCATGATCTTGTCGGTGCGCCGGCGCCGGGGGCTGACCTCAGGCAGGACGGTCATGCCGGCGCCGCTCCGGGCTCGGTCTCGATCTCCACCAGCAGGCCCTCCCCGCTGGTCGCCTTGCCGCGCACGCCGCGGATGACGAAGCGCCGGGCGATGATGTTGACCAGCAGCGTGAGCACGAACAGCACCAGCCCGGCCGCGAACAGCGCCGAGCTGTGCAGCGGCGTCGAGGCGGCCTCGCCGAACTCGTTCGCGATCACGGCGGCCAGCGTGTACCCCTGCTGGAAGATCGAGTGCCCGAGCGTCGGCGAATTGCCGATCACCAGCACCACCGCGATCGTCTCGCCGATCGCCCGGCCGAGGCCGAGCATCGCGCCGCCGGTGATCCCCGGCCGCGAGTACGGCAGCACCGCGATCCGGATCATCTCCCAGCGGGTCGCCCCCAGCGCCAGCGCCGCCTCCTTGTGCTCGGAGGGCACCGTCGAGATCACCTCGCGCGCGATCGCCGAGACGATCGGGAGGATCATGATCGCCAGGATCAGGCCGGCGATGAAGTAGCTCGGGCCGGCCACCGTGCCCCCGACGAACGGGATGAACGAGAACGTGTTGGCGAACGACTGCTGAAAGCCCTTGAGGTGCGGGATCAGGACGAAAACGCCCCACAGCCCGTAGACCACAGAGGGGACGGCCGCCAGCAGGTCGACGAGCCCCGACAGCGGCCCGCGCGCGCGCCGCGGGCACAGCTCCGTCAGGTACAGGGCGGTGGCGACGGCGACCGGCACGCCGATCACCAGCGCGATCGCCGAGGTGATGATCGTGCCCATCAGCAGCGCCCAGGCACCGAACGTGCAGTGCCCTCCGTTCGTGCAGGCCGCACCCTGCTGGAGCTGCGAGACGTCCCAGTTGTTGCGGAAGAAGAAGTCGAGGACGCCGATGTGGCTGAAGGCGCTCGACGATTGCCCGATCAGCCGCACGAAGAAGTAGCCGATCAGGATCAGCACGCCCGCGGCGAGGGCGCTCAGGCCCCACTTCAGGACCTGATCGGGGAGGCTGCGCAGCGGCGACCGCTCGAGCATCGAGCGGCCGCCGCCGACAGATGTGGCGCTTGCCTCCACCTACCGACCGCGCTTAGGAGAGCGGAGACCCATTGCAGGTCAGCGTCCCCAGCTGGGCCGTGTCCTTGGTCACCAGCGTGGGCGGAAGCGGCGCGTATTGCAGCTTCGACACCTCGCCCTGTCCCTGAGGACCGACTCCGTAGGTGAGGAACTTCTTCACCCCGGACGCCGCCGACTGGCTGACGCCGGCCTTGCACATGTCCTTGTAGACGATCACGAACGTCTGCGAGACGATCGGGTACGCCGCCGGATTGGGTGAGTTGATCGTCGAGATCGTCAAGGCCGCCGGAATCGGGATCCCGACCGCCGCCGCCGAGGTCGCGGCCAGCGTCGGTGCGATGTAGGCACCGGACTTGTTCTTGACCGATGCGTACGTGAAGCTGTTCTGCAATGCGTACGCCGACTCCACGTAGCCGATCGAGCCGGCGGTCTGCTTGACCGCCGCGGCGACGCCGGCATTGCCCTTGGCGCCGGTGCCGGTCGGCCACTTCACCGTCTTGTCCGGCTGGCCGGCGGCGGCGGTCCACGCCGGGCTGT
>JADGPN010000497.1 GCA_017882465.1 Solirubrobacteraceae bacterium | reverse complement strand
CGGTGCGCTGCTATTCGAGCTGGAGCCGACCTACCGCGCGAGATCTGTCGGCTACCGCACCGCGCGTCCTCGTGTCCGCGCATAGGAGGGGCGGGCGGCGCAGCCGGTTGACCCCTGCTTCCGAAATTTGCGGGGCCGCGGGCCCGTCCCGCGACAACGGGTTGTGCGCGCCGCGCATTCACGAGAAAGCGGGGCGCTTCGCAAGGCAGTCACGGCGACGAGCACATCGTCGCCGGCGTGAGGCACGGATCTGGCGAGGAGGAGGACAAACGCCGCCCGGCGGCTTGCCCCTGCTTTTGTCTCACCGCAGGCATCCCCGAATGGCAGCCTTGGCGGGCTTCTGGATGCGGCGGCAAGCGGCAGTCGCCGCGAGAGCGCCGCCTGGGCGACGAAGTGGAGCCCGGCCAGGGGCTGCGTGGTTCGAGATCACGAGGTGGCGGTTCGGGCCGCCGCGGCCGCGACTGTCAGGCGAGTAGCTGCTCGGTCAGGTTCCAGAGGCGTCGTGCATCGTCAGGATCGAGCATGGCGGACCGCGCGGCCCTCGCGCAAAGGCCGCGAACGTCGCTTGCGTGTCGCTAGCGCACGGGTTCGGTGGCCAGGCGTCCGCCGAAGCCCTCCTGCTGTCGACGCGCTGCGGCGAGGACCGATCCTCGGAGGGGCCGTGGTCCCGGCTGAACAGCAACCTCGGCCCGAGCACGATCAGGTAAGCGGAGCCGATCGGGCGAACGGCCAGGAACGCCGGCTCGAAGGCGACCAGCACGGCGGTGAGCCCGATGACCGAGGCGGTCATCCAGACCAGATCGGCGGTGAAGACCCCCAGCGCGGTGGTCATCGCCGATCTCGGCCCTCGCAGTGCCCCGTTTTTGCCGACCAGCAAGTCGCTGGGCCTGGAACGACAACAAGGAGAGCGCACAAGCATGCGAACGACCACGCGGTAGACATGGGGATGAAGTCACCGGCCCGCGACCACGAACATCACGTCGCCGACCGAAGAAGCAGCGGTAGATCCAAGTTGGTACCGACCGGTGTGCATAGCTTGCGTTCCGGCCGGCCGTCTGGTAGCTTAAGCACGCAGATCGGTGTACCTAATAGGGCGTCTGCGTGCAAGCGACCTGAAGCAGCGGGTCTGAGGCGATGAGCAGGGTGCGGCGGTGCCTGACAAGCGGCACGCCCAAGCCTGTCGGAGCCGACGCGCTGGGCGTGATTCGGGACGAACGAGACAAAGCGAAACATCGCGGTGGAGAGCACATCATGAGCGACGTAAGCATCATCGGCTCGGGGAACATGGCCAGCGCCATCGGCGCCCTGGCCCTCAAGGGCGGCAACGCCGTCGAGATCGTAGGTCGCGATGCGGCCAAGGCCGCGGCCCTGGCCCGGGCGCTCGGCGACGGCGCCACGGCCGGAACGTGGGGCGCCGCCCCGGGCGGCGACATCGTCATCCTCGCCGTGCTGTTCGACAGCGCCGTGCCGGTCGTCAGCCAGTTCGGGGACGCGCTGGAGGGCAAGATCATCGTCGACATCACCAACCCCTTCAACCCCAGCGTCACCGGGCTGGCCATCCCTGACGACACCTCCATCGCGCAGATGGTCGCCAAGGCCGCCCCCGCAAGCGCCCGCGTCGTAAAGGCGTTCAACACCATCTTCCGCGACGTCCTGGCCGCGGGCGGCCCGCTGGACGTGTTTATGGCCGGCGATGACGCGCAGGCCAAGGCGAGCGTGTCAGCGTTCATCAAGAGCCTCGGACTGCGCCCGCAGGACGCCGGCGGCCTGACCATGGCGCACTGGCTGGAGGGAGCGGGCCTGCTATCGGTGGGCCTGGCCCGCAATGGCGTGGGGAGCTTGAACTTCTCCCTCGGCGTCAACTTCGGCTGAGCTCGCCGCCGCATCCGGCGCGCGGCCCCGTCCCGGCTGACAGGTGCCGGTCTGCGCCGGGAGGCACCGCTGCCATGGGGATGGCGTTGTCGATGAGGACCGCTGCGATGGCGGCGGCGGTGGAGAAGGTTGAGGTGTTGAGGACTCGGCTGCGCGCCGCGGCGCCATCCAGGAGCAGCGCCAGTTGCTCGCCGAGCTGTTCGGGGTTGGTGGCGCCGGCCTCGCGGGCGGTTTCGGTGAGCCGCGCGGCAAAGGCTTTCTTGTAGTCGCGGGCGTATACACGTGCCGGGTGGCCCGGGTCGGGGATTTCGACGGCCGCTGCGATGAACGGGCACAACGGCGAGTCGATATCGAAGGCGGCGAGGAGCCGTGCGCGCGGTGTGAGGTCGGTGCGGTCGAACACCTCGGGCAGGATGTCGGGATCGAATCGCCGTAGGTGTTCGGCGATCAACTCGTCCTTGCCGGGGAAGTGCTGGTAGAGCGTGCGCTTGGACACCTCGGCCACCGCGCAGAGCTGGTCGATGCCGGTGCAGTTGATGCCTTGATCGCGGAACAGTTGTTGTGAAGCGCTGAGGATGCGTTCTCGTGCGCCCCTGCCGCGGCGCAGGCCTCGCGGCCCCTTCTCCAACTCCGTCATAGCCCTAGTTTACCTCAGTTGGTACTGATCGGTGTGCATAGCTTGCATCCCGTTTGATCACCCGCTAGGTTAAGCACTCCGACTGGTGTACATAGCATCGGCACTGCTAACCGAATGGAGTAGTTATGGGAAAGCTTGATGGCAAGGTCGCAGTGATCACAGGTGCGACAAGCGGTATGGCGCTGGCCGGTGCCAAGTTGTTCGTGGACGAAGGAGCCCACGTCTTCATCTCGGGCCGACACAAGGACGCGCTGGACGAAGCCGTCGAGCTGATCGGCCGGAACGTGACCGGCGTGCAGGCCGATTCGGCCGACCTCGGCGATCTGGACCGTCTGTTCGACACGGTCAAGCAGGAGAAGGGCGCGCTCGACGTGCTGTGGGCAAGTGCCGGGGTGGGCCATGCGAGCAGCCTCGCCGAGATCACCGAGGAGCACTTCGATGCCGCCTTCTCGCTGAACGCGCGCGGCACGCTGTTTACGGTCCAGAAGGCGCTGCGGCTGTTCAACGACGGAGGCTCGATCTTCATGACCGGGTCGAACGCCTCGCTCAGGGGCTACCCCAACTGGAGTGCATACGCAGCGAGCAAGGCCGTGCTGGCCGTCTACGCGCGGGCGTGGGTGGCCGAGCTGCGGGACAGGAAGATCCGGGTGAACGTGCTGACCCCCGGCCAGGTCGAAACGCCGATGATGGAGGCAGTGATGACCGACGAGATAAAGGCGCAGTTCGAGTCCCTGATCCCGCGGCGAGAGATGGGCCGCCCTGAGGAGATCGCGTCGGTCGCGTTGTTCCTCGCCTCGGACGACTCGAGCTACGTCAACGGCATGGAGCTGGTCGTCGACGGCGGCACCACAGTGATCTGAGCGCGGCGACGGTGGTCGCCAGCGCCCTTCCCGACTCCTCGCTTCGAGCATCGGCTAGGAACCTGAAGGGACCGAAAGAGGAGAGGTAATGGTATGAGCAACCGAGAGAGAACCCCAGTGAGTGTGGAGCGAGCGAACGCCGAGACAGCGGCCGTGGCGACGCCGGAAATCCCGGGCGGATATCCGGACCTCACCGCGTCGCAGCTAGA
>JADGPN010000118.1 GCA_017882465.1 Solirubrobacteraceae bacterium | reverse complement strand
CGAGGGCGGGGACCCGGAGCTGATCCTGATCGGCACCGGCTCCGAGGTTTCGTTGTGCCTCGAGGCCGCCAACGCGCTCGCCGGCGTGCGCGTGCGCGTGCGCGTCGTGAGCATGCCCTGCATGGACACCTTCACTCACGCCGATGAGTCCTACCGGGAGCAGGTGCTGCCGGCGGCCTGCCACGCCCGGATCGCGGTCGAGGCGGCCAGCCCGCTCGGGTGGGACAAGTGGACCGGACCACAGGGGAAGTTCGTCGGCATGGAGACGTTCGGCGAGTCGGGTCCCGCGAAGGATGTCTATGCGCACTTCGGGATCACCGCGGAGCGCGTCGCCGCGCTCGGAAGGAAGATGGTCGGGCGATGAGTACGACGGCGAACGTCAATCACCGGCTGGCGGCGCTGACCGCCGCCGGTGTCAGCGTCTGGCTGGATCAGATCAGGCGCTCGCTGGTCGAGGGCGGCGAGCTGGCGCGAATGGTCGCCGAGGACTCGCTGCGGGGCGTCACGGCGAACCCGTCGATCTTCGAGAAGGCGATCCTCGGGTCCACGGACTACGACGAGGACCTGGCTCAGATGGCCCGCGAGCAGCTCGACGCCAAAGCCATCTACGAGCGCCTCGCGGTCCACGACGTGCAGCTGGCGGCCGACGTGCTCGCCGATGTGCACCGGAGCAGCGACGGCCGCGACGGCTTCGTGTCGCTCGAGGTCGGTCCGGAGCTGGCCCACGATACCGAGGGCACGCTGGCCGAGGCGCGATCGTTCTGGGAGCGGCTGGGACGGCCGAACGCGCTGATCAAGATCCCGGGGACGTCGGAGGGCGTACCGGCGATCGAGCAGGCGATCTACGAGGGCATCAACGTCAACGTGACGCTGCTGTTCGCGGTGTCGGCTTACGAGCAGGTCGCGGAGGCCTACATCCGTGGCCTCGAGCGCCGGCTGGAGGAGAGCAAACCGCTGAACGTGGCCTCGGTGGCCAGCTTCTTCGTCTCCCGGGTGGACACGGCCGTCGATCGGCGGCTGGCCGAGCTCGGCCAGGACGGTCTGTCCGGCACCGCGGCGGTGGCCAACGCGCGCCTGGCCTACCGCCGCTTCAAGCAGATCTTCGCCGGCGAGCGCTGGGAGCTGCTGGCCGCCGCCGGCGCTGAGGTCCAGCGTCCGCTGTGGGCCTCCACCGGGACCAAGAACCCCAGTTATCCGGACACCAAGTACGTGGCCGAGCTGATCGCGCCGCAGACGGTCAACACGATGCCGCTCCTGGCCATGATCGCCGTCGGCGATCATGGCCAGGTCCAAGAGGGCACGGCGGAGATCGACCCGGCGCCCGCGCTGGAAGCGCTGGCGCAGGCCGGCGTGGACCTCGATGCCGTGACCGCCGAGCTGCTCGTCGACGGCGTCAAGCAGTTCGAGGACGCGATGACGCGGCTGCTGGCCGGCATCGCGGAGCGGCGCGAGGCGGTCGTCACCGGTCGTCCTCCCACGATCCAGGCGAGCATACCGGCCGAGCTGCTGCAGGCGGTGGCGGCGCGCGTCGACCGCGCCGTCTCCGAAAGTGTGGCCCAGCGGGTGTGGCGCCGGGACCCATCCCTGTGGGGCGGTCCGGACGTGCCCGAGATCGAGAATCGGCTCGGGTGGCTGACCGTGTCCGAGCAGCTGCTCGAGCAGGCCGCCGAGCTGCGCGCGTTCGCCGCCGAATGCCGCGCCGAGGGCTTCACCGACGCCGTGCTGCTCGGGATGGGCGGCTCGTCGCTGGGCCCGGAGGTGATCCGCCGCTCCTTCGGGGAGCTGCCGGACGGGCTGCGGCTGCAGGTGCTCGACTCGACCCATCCCGACGTCGTGCTTGCAGTGGAGGAGTCGGTCGACATCGCCAAGACGCTGTTCATCGTCTCCTCCAAGTCAGGCGGGACGATCGAGACGATGTCGCACTACCGCCATTTCCGGGCCAAGGCGGAGCCTTTGCAGTTCGTCGTGGTCACCGACCCCGGCAGCCCCCTGGAGAAGCTCGCCGGGGAGGACGGGCTGCGCCGGGTGTTCCTGAACACGCCTGACATCGGCGGCCGCTACTCGGTGATGTCCTACTTCGGGCTCGTCCCGGCGGCGCTGATGGGCGTCAACGTCGAAGCGCTGCTGCACCGCTGCCAGGTCGGCGAGCAGACGTGCGCGACGTTCGACTCCAGCCAGTCCAACTCGGGGCTGTGGCTGGGGGCGGCGCTCGGCGAGCTGGCCCTGCAGGGGCGCGACAAGCTCACGTTCATGGTCTCGCCGCCGATCCAGAGCTTCGGCCTGTGGGCCGAGCAGCTGGTCGCCGAGTCGACGGGCAAGCGCGGCCGGGGCATGCTCCCCGTGGCCGACGAGCCGCTCGGGCCGGTGGAGTCCTACGGCCCGGACCGGGTGTTCGTCTACCTGCGCGACCCGGATCAGGTCGACGAGGCCGTCGATCGCCTGATCGCCGGCCTCGGGGCCGCCGGGCATCCGACCTTCACGCTCACCATCGACGGCCCGGTGGACCTGGGACGGATCTTCTTCCTGGCCGAGTTCGCGACCGCCGTGGCCGGCTGGGCGCTCGAGATCAACCCCTTCGACCAGCCCAACGTACGGGAGGCCAAGGACAACACCGCACGCGTGCTCGAGGCGGGCGCGATCCCCGACCTTGCGGTGGCGGGCGATAGCGAGCTGCGGCTGCTGCTCCGGGATTCCGGACCTCCGCACTACGTCGCGGTGATGGGATATCTGCCGCCGTCCGCTGAGCTCGACGAAGCCATCTCGCAGCTGCGGGCTGCGCTGCGGGCCGCGCGCCACCCGGCGACGACGTTCGGCTACGGGCCGCGCTTTCTGCACTCGACGGGCCAAATGCACAAGGGCGGACCGCCGACGGGCCGCTTCCTGCAGCTGGTCGACAGACCGGCCCGGGACGCGGAGATCCCGGGCCAGCCGTACTCGTTCCGAACGCTGATCGCGGCGCAGGCCGCCGGCGATCTGCAGACGCTCCGGTCTCACGGCCTGGCGGCTGAGCGGGTCAGTCTCGAGGGCGACCCCGCAACGGCGCTCCGGGCGCTGACCGAACGGATCACAGGCCTGCTGCAGGCCGCCCCGAAGTCGTGACCGCGGTCGCTGCCCCAGCGCACGAGAACCCGCTGATCGAGGGCCTCGAGCGTTTGCCCGTCCACCCGACCGTCCTGGTCATCTTCGGTGGCACGGGCGACCTGGCCCACCGCAAGCTGCTGCCCGCCCTGTACAACCTCGCCCACGAGGGCGCGCTGCCCGAGCGCTTCGAGCTGATCGGGATCGCCAGGCGCGAGCAGGACCACTCCGATTTCCGCGCGGTCGCCCGTGAGTCGATCGAGCGCTTCTCGCGCCGCAAGCCCAACAAGGACGTGCTCGAGGGTCTGCTCGCCGACATGCGCTACCTCCCGGGGCGGTTCGACGACGACCGCGTCTATGCGCGCCTGAAGCGAACGCTGGCCGAGTTCGACGATAAGGCCGGCCAGCCGCTGAACCGGATCTTCTACCTCTCGACGGCGCCGGAGTTCTTTCCCGTGATCGCCGGAGAGCTGGGCCGGACGGGCCTTAATCAGGCGGAGCGGGCCGAGACCCGGATCGTGATCGAGAAGCCGTTCGGGTACGACCTTGCGTCGGCGCGCCAGCTCAATGCGCAGGTGCTGGAGGAGTTCGACGAGTCCCAGGTCTTCCGGATCGATCACTACCTGGGCAAGGAGACGGTGCAGAACCTGTTGGCGTTCCGGTTCGCCAACGCACTGTTCGAGCCCGTCTGGAACCGCAACTTCATCGACTACATCCAGATCACCGCGGCCGAGGACATCGGCATCGGTGGCCGGGCGGGCTACTACGAGCGCGCCGGGGCCCTCCGGGACCTGGTCCAGAACCACATGATGCAGCTGCTGGCCCTGCTGACGATGGAGCCGCCCACCGCGTTCGAGGCCAATCGCCTCCGCGACGAGAAGCTGAAGGTGCTGGAGGCCATCGTTCCGCCGAGCACGGACGAGGTGGCGGAGATGGCCGTGCGCGCGCAGTACGCGGCCGGGGTCGTGGGTGGCGTCCGGGTCTCGGGATATCGCGAGGAGGACGGTGTGGCGCCCGACTCTCGGACGGAGACCTACGCCGCGCTGCGCCTGCACGTCTCCAACTGGCGCTGGGCCGGCGTTCCGTTCTACCTGCGCACGGGCAAGGCGCTGGCCCGCAAGGTCACCGAGATCGTGGTCACGCTCAAGCCCGTACCGCACCTCGCCCTGCGCAGCACGGGGTCGGTGGGGGTGCAGGCCAACCAGATCATCCTCACCCTGCAGCCCGACGAAGGGGCGACGATCCAGCTCGGGGCGAAGATCCCCGGCACGGGGATGCGGATCCGCCCGGTGAACATGGAGTTCCGCTACGGAACCTCGTTCCTGTCCGAGTCACCCGAGGCCTACGAACGGCTGATTCTCGACGCGATGCGCGGGGACGCGACGCTGTTCACCCGCAACGACGAGATCGAGGCGCTATGGGGGATCATCGACCCGATCCTCACGGCCTGGCGCGAGGACACGAGCTCTCCGATCCCGCAGTACCCGGCGGGGACCGAGGGCCCCGATGAAGCCAAATCGCTGCTGGCCCCCCGGCACCGGTGGAACCGGCTGTGATCAGCCAGCGCGCACGGGCGGCGGCGCGGCGACGCGGGAGCTGCTGACGTGCCCCAGGACCTGTGGACGGCGCGGGACACGACGCCCGACGACGTCGAGGCCGCACTGCGCAACCTGGTTCGCCGTGCGCACGCCACCGATGAGACGCTCGCACCCGCGCGAGTCCTGAACCTGGTCGTGGTGATCGAGGCTCGGTGGCAGGAGCTGATCGGTCAGCGGCTGGCCGCCGTCGGGAGATATCACGCATCGCGCACGGTGCTCTGCACCGTCCACGACGGTCGCGACACGCTCGACGCCACGGCCGCGATCAGCTACGAGGAGATCCGCAACGGCATCGGGGTGGTGCTCGAGCAGGTGGAGATCGACATCGGCCAAGAGCACCTCGATTTCATCGACACGATCGTCGATCCGGTGATCATCTCGGAGCTGCCGACGGTGCTCTGGTGCCCACGCGGGCCCGACGAGGTGATCAACCGGCTGATGCGCCTGACCGACGTGATCCTGCTCGACTCCGACGATCAGCCGGAACCGGGCGAGGCCCTGCACCGCGCCGATCAGCTGCTGGACTCGGCCTACGTGGTCGACCTCGCGTGGCTGCGCACGACTCCCTGGCGCGAGCGCGTGGCTGCCAGCTTCGACCCGCCCTGGCGGCGCCCGGCGCTCGATCAGATCGCCGAGATCTCTGTCCGCCATCAGGGCAGATCGCGGGCCAGCGCGCTGCTGTGGGCGGGATGGATCGCCTCCCGCCTGCACTGGGATCCGGCGCCGCTGCGCGCACCTGCTCGGGGAGGCGGGTTGGAGGGCAAGGCGGCCCGGCCAGAGACCGAGGTCGGGGTCAAGCTCGAGCCGACAGAGATGCCCACCCCCGGACTGGCCGGCGTGACGCTGGCCTGCGAGGACGGTTTCTCCCTGTCGCTCGACCGGGCGGCGGGAGGCCTGTGTGCCCACCGGCGCTCACCGGACGGACACAAGGCCACGTGGAAGGTGCTCGGTGCATCGCGCGGCGAGGGGGGAATCCTCGGCGAGGGTGTGCGCCAGGCGCTGCTGCGCGACCCGACCTACGGCCCCGCCCTCGACGCGGCGCGCGAGTTCTGCCCCGTATGACCGTCGCGCTGGAGGTGGTGGAGGACCCGGCGGCGGCGTGCGCCGAGCTGATGCTGGCGACGGTCGCGGCGGGGGGCGACATCGTGCTCACCGGAGGCTCGACGCCGCGGGTGGCGTACTCGCGGGCCGCCGGCGCGGACGGCGACTGGTCGCGCACCACGTTGTGGTTCGGCGACGACCGCTGCGTGCCCC
Organism: Solirubrobacteraceae bacterium; assembly: GCA_017882465.1. Lineage (GTDB taxonomy): Bacteria > Actinomycetota > Thermoleophilia > Solirubrobacterales > Solirubrobacteraceae > Palsa-465. The sequence continues at coordinate 6,039 of JADGPN010000118.1, read as the reverse complement.
CTGATGACGAGCGCTCCAACTTCGCCATGGCCAAACAGGCGCTGCTGGATCCGCTCCGCGCGCGGGCCGGCGAGGCCGGGTCTCCGGCCGTGCGGCGGATCCGGGGCGAGCTCGGCGAGCACGCGGCGGCCGACCTCTACGAGCAGGAGCTGCGGGCCGCGGGATCGGGCCGGTTCGAGCTCGTCCTGCTCGGCCTCGGCCCGGACGGGCACCTGGCGTCGCTGTTCCCGGATCAGCCGGCGCTGAACGAGCGCTCCCGCCTGGCCGTCGGCGTCGAGCAGGCCGGTCTGCAGCCGTTCGTGCCGCGGGTCACCGTGACTCTGCCGGGGCTGGCCCTCGGTCGTCAGATCGTGTTCCTGGTCACGGGCGCGAGCAAGGCACCGGCGGTGGCGGCTGCGTTCGGCCCCCAGGCGGGGCCCGACCCCCATGTCCCCGCCTCGCTGCTGCCACCCCTGGCGGACAACATCACCGTGCTGCTCGACAGCGCTGCCGCGAGCGAGCTGCCATGAGCGACTCGGTGCTGGGGATCGATCTCGGCGGCACGAAGGTCGCGGCCGCGGAGCTTCGCGACCGGCGGCTGGGGGAGTCGGTGATCGAGCCGACGGACTGCTCGGGGTCCGACCAGTTGATCGACCAGCTCGCCTCGCTGGTCGACAAGGTGCGCTCCGACGATCTCAGCGCGGTGGGCATCGGCGTGCCGTCGGTGGTGGAGTTCGAGACTGGGCGCGTGGTCTCGTCGGTCAACATCCCGCTGACCGACGTGCCGCTGCGTCAGGTGCTGGGCGAGCGAATCGGCGTCCCCGTCTACGTCGACAACGACGCGACCGTGGCCGCCCTCGCCGAAGCCCATGACGAGGACCTGCGGCTCGTGGCCCACAACCTGGTGATGCTGACGCTCGGCACGGGACTCGGCGGCGGCCTCGTGCTGGGCGGCCGGATCTACCGCGGCGCCACCGGGGGCGCCGGGGAGCTCGGTCACACGCTGATCGGCCTGCATCTCGAGAGCTCGGTTCCCCCCCCTCAGGGCTATCCCCAACCGGGATCGCTCGAGGCGCTCGCCGCCGGTCGCGCGCTGGATCACCTGAGCGTCAGCGCCGCGGAGGCGAACCCGGACTCCGCGCTCGGCCGGATCCGCGCCGCCGGGAAGCCGGTGAACGGCGTTCAGGCGGTCGACGCGGCCCACGCCGGCGACGAGACGGCGCTCGGGGCGGTGAGGTTCTGGGGCGAGCGCGTCGGGATCGGGATCGCGAACGCGATCAACACCTTCGACCCCGAAGAGGTCGTGCTCGGGGGCGGCGGCTTGCGGGCTGGGGAGATCCTGCTCGAGGCGGCCGGTCGGGTGGCGTGGGGCTACGTCATCCCGGGTCTCGGCAGCCGCACCACGATCCGGCTCGCCCGCCACGGGGTTCGCGCCGGGGTGCTGGGTGCGGCGCTTCTTGCCGCCCATGAACAGGATCGTCGGCAGGAGGCAGCGAGATGAGAGTCGCATGTGGGTTCGATCATGCGGGCGTCGCGCTGCGAGGCCGGTTGCTGGGGCTGATCGTCGCCGCCGGCCACGAGGTCATCGACTTCGGCACCGACAACACGCAACCGGGCGCCACGGTGCACGACAGCTACACCGCCCATCAGGCGGTGGAGCACGACGATCTGAACGTGCTCTGCCTCGGCGGTCGCGTGATCGGCATCGAGGTGGCGGCGGAGATCGTGGCCACCTTCCTGGCCGCCGGCTACACCGGCGAGCAACGGCACGTGCACCGGCTGGCGAAGGTGGTCGAGATCGAGCGCACTGGGGGCCGGGTCGATGAGCTCGTTGTCAGCGCCACCGGTGCGATACCGATCCCGGGAGGGTCGAGCGTGGTCCGAGAGTCCGGATCGAGGCGCTGAGATGGCCGCCCGCTGCGTCGTGGTGCGCCACGGTGAGACCGAGTGGAGCCTGAGCGGCCGCCACACGGGGCTGACCGATGTGCCGCTGATCGAGGCCGGCCGGGCCCGTGCCGCGGAGGTGGCGACGGAGCTTGCGGGGCGCGAGTTCGCCCTCGTGCTCACCAGCCCCCTGCGCCGCGCCCGCGAGACCTGCGAGCTGGCCGGCTTCGGCGCCGTGGCGGAGATCTGCGAGGACCTCCACGAGTGGGACTACGGCGAGTACGAGGGGCTGACCACGCCCGAGATCCGCGAACGCGCACCGGATTGGTATCTTTGGCGCGACGGGTGCCCGGGTGGGGAGACCCCCGCCAAGGTCGGTGAGCGCGCCGATCGGGTGCGCGCGCGGCTGGACGAGACCGAGGGCGAGGCGCTGCTGTTCGCCCACGGGCACATCCTGCGGGTGCTGGCCGCGCGCTGGATCGAGCTGGGAGTGCAGGACGGCGCTCGGTTCACGCTGGCGGCCGGCTTCACCGGAACGCTCGGCTACGAGCGTGCCATCGAGGCGATCGAGCGGTGGAACGCGAGAGCCTGATTGTCTCGCTTGACGAATCCGGAGGGCTGAGTGGTGCAGGAGATCGTTCCCGGCCTGTGGCACTGGACGGCGATCCATCCCCACATTCGCTCGCGGGTCAGCTCCTATTACCTGCGCGATCCGGGAGTGCTGATCGATCCGCTGCTGCCGGAGGAGGGGATGCAGTGGTTCGCGCAGAACGGGCCGCCGAGCGCGATTCTGCTCAGCAACCGCCACCACTTCCGGGACTGCGGCCGTCTGGTCGTGTCGTTCGGGGTTCCGGTACGCGCCAGCCGCCCCGGGATGCACGAGTTCGCGCCGGGTCAAGGGGTGGTGCCGTTCGACTTCGGCGACGAGCTTCCCGGTGGCGTGATCGCGCACGAGGTCGGCGCGATCTGCCCGGACGAGACCGCGCTCGAGATCCCGGCCGTCCGCGCGATTTCGCTGGCCGACGGCGTCGTCCGGCTCGACCAGGTCGGCCCGCTGGGCTTCGTGCCTGACTTCCTGCTCGGCGATGACCCCGAGGCGGTCAAGCGAGGGCTCCGCGCCGCCTACTCGCGCCTGCTCGAGCTCGACTTCGATCACCTGCTGCTCGCGCACGGCGAGCCGATCGTGGACGAGGGCAAGGCTTGGCTGCGCGCGTTCGTGGAGGGTTCCGTGGACTGAGCCCCGGCCGGGCTGGCCGTGACGGATGTCATGTGTCATTCCGGTCGCGTGCCACTTACGCGGGGGCGGTGCCGGCCGTACTCTGCGGAGCATGACATCGACCCACACGCAGAACGAAGGCTCCGCCGTCCTGGTGCGCGACCTGCGCAAGTCCTACGGCGAGGTGGCGGCTGTACGCGGAGTCGGCTTCGAGGTGGCCAAGGGGGAGGTTTTCTGCCTGCTGGGGCCCAACGGAGCCGGTAAGACGACCACGGTGGAGATCCTCGAGGGGTATCGGACACGGACCGGTGGGGAGGTGACCGTCCTCGGCATGGATCCGGCCGACGGCAAGCGCGAGCTGCGCGAGCGCGTCGGGATCGTGCTCCAGCAGTGCGGAGTGCAGAGCGACCTGACCGTGGCTGAGCTGATCGAGATGTACGGCCGTTACCACGTGCGCCGCCGCCCGGTGGACGAGCTTGTGGAGCTGGTCGAGCTGACCGAGAAGCGAGACGTGCGGGCCAAGAACCTGTCCGGCGGCCAGCGCCGCCGGCTCGACCTGGCGCTGGCGCTCGTGGGCGACCCGGACCTGGTGTTCCTCGATGAGCCCACCACTGGGTTTGATCCCGCGGCCCGGCGCCAGGCGTGGTCGACGATCCGCTCGCTGTGCGAGCTGGGCAAGACGATCTTCCTGACCACTCACTACATGGACGAGGCCCAGTTCCTCGCCAACCGGGTCGCGGTCATGCGCGCCGGCGAGATCATCGCCTTCGGCCGGCCGGACGAGATCGGCGGCCGCGACCTGCGACCGGCCGAGGTTCGCTTTGTGCTTCCGCCCGGACGCTCGCTCGACGATCTGCCCGAGCTGCCCTCGCGAGACATCGCGCTGACCGGGGACCGCGTCGTCGTCCGCACCGCCGAGCCGGTGCCGGCGACCCACGCAATCACCTCATGGGCGCTGGAGCAGGGCCTCGAGCTGGAGCATTTCTCCGTCGCCCAGCCGTCGCTGGAGGACATCTACCTGGAGCTGACCGGCTCGGGCAACAATCATGCGATCGAGGAGGCGGTCCGGTGATTACTGCACAGGCATATCCGCTCAAGCGCGACCTCGGGCTCGTCGGATGGCAGATCCGCTACGAGCAGCGCGCCTTCTGGCGCAACCGCGGCCGCGGGGTCTTCACCTTCGCCTTCCCGCTCATGTTCCTGGTCATCTTCGCCAGCCTGTTCAACGGCCAGCACATGTCGGGCCGGGGCGGGATCCCCTACAACGACTTCTTCGTGCCCGGGATCCTCGCCTACGGGGTGATCACCACCACGTTCGTGAACATGGCCATCAGCACCGCGATCCTCCGCGACGAGGGAGTGCTCAAGCGCATGCAGGGCACGCCGCTGCCGCGCTGGGCGTACGTCGCCGGCCGGATCGGATCGACGATCGTGATCGTCGGCGCCATGACCGTCGTCACGCTCGCGCTCGGCGTGATCGCCTATGGGGTGCACATCTCCGCCTCGACGCTACCGGCGGTGATCGTCGTCCTGGTCCTCGGCACGATCGTGTTCACGGCTCTCGGCATCGGAATCGTCCGGTTCATCCCCAACGCCGAGGCGGCCCCGGTGATCGTGAACCTGACGATCCTGCCGCTGACGTTCATCTCCGGCATTTGGTTCGTGACCGATTCGATGCCCACGTGGCTGCAGAACATCGCCAAGGTGTTTCCGATCCGGGCGCTCGCGGACCAGCTCCAGCACGCGTTCGATCCGCGCACCTCCGGGTCGGGCTTCCGCGGCGAGGATCTGCAGACCCTGGCGATCTGGGCGGTCGTGGGCATCGTGCTCATGGTCCGCTTCCTGCGCCGCCCGCAGGGTGAGGACGTGTGAGCCGCGGGCCTGACCAGAGCTCCGGCTTCGCGCTGCGCTACGCGCTCGAGCACGAGCGCCCCCTGCGCGGGGCGCGCGCCGGCGTCGCGCTGATCTGGCTGCTGTTCATCATCTTCCCGCTCGCCAACGCCATTGGGACGCCCGGCCCGACGCTCGAGCACGGCCTTACGATCGCCGGGGCGATCATCTTCGTGGCCACCTATGTGGTCCTGGTGCTCACCTGGCGCCGCAACCAGCGCAGCGCCATTCCGGCGCTCGCCTGCCTCGCCGTGCTGCTGGCCTGCGCCACCGCTCTGACGCTCGGCGAGCACTCGGGCTGGGCGTTCCTGTTCACCTACTGCGCCGCCTGCACCGCCCTGATCGCGCCGTCCTCGGCCGGGTTCATCGGCGTGATGCTGTGCGCGTCCCTGGCCGCCCGGCGGCACCTCGCTCATCGCCGGAGCATCGGGTGGCACCGCGCTCGGATTCATCGCCAGCGCCGCCGGCATCGGCCTGCTGATGCTGCTGATGCGGGATCTCCGGGACCGCAACGAGGAGCTGTGCGAGGCCCGGGCGGAGACTCGCTCGGCTGGCCGTGGCACAGGAGCGGGAGCGCTTCGCCCGTGATCTGCACGACCTGCTGGGCCACAGCCTGTCGGTGATCGCGCTCAAGGCGGAGCTGGCCGGCCGCCTGATCGCCGAGCGACCCGAGCAGGCGGCGAGCGAGATCGGCGAGGTCGAAGGTGTGGCCCGCGAAGCGCTGACCGAGGTTCGCCACGTGATCCGGCACAGCCGGGCCCGCCACTGCATCCTGCGGGTCACGGCCAGCCTCAGCGATGCCATGGCCGAGGTGCTCGACGACGGCCGTGGTGACGCGGGGTTCCAGCGCACTCCAGGGCGTCGCCGGACAAGGCAACGACAACGGCGGCCATGGGCTCGACGGGGTGGCCGAGCGCGCGCGGGGCCTGAGCGGTCGCGTCGAGCCCGGCCCACGGCCCGAGGGTGGGTTCCGGCTGGCCGTCAGCGTGCCGGCATGTCAGACGTGATCCGGGTCATGATCGCCGAGGACCAGGCCATGGTCCGCGGCGCCCTGGCGACGCTGCTGGAGC
>JADGPN010000117.1 GCA_017882465.1 Solirubrobacteraceae bacterium | reverse complement strand
ACGATCACGTCACACGGCGCGGCGCAGTGATCCGCCGACGGAGAGCTGACGGCGACGTCGAGATCATCCCCGGAGAACCAGCGGACTGGATTGAGCACCCGGACGGTGACGACGTTGCGGTCCGGCCTCTGGGTCCAGTCCCCGCTGTCCCCGAAAGCATTCGCCGGACAGGGATCCCATCGATCGACTACCACTACTTCGAGGCGTAACGTCTCATCTCGCTCGACAATTTCCAGTACGGCGTCGGCCTGAAAACGATTGCTTGCACTGTCCCCGGCGCGATGTCGCAGTGGGGCCAGTTCAGATCATCGTTCCCATCGGCCCAAGCCTTGGGGACGAGTGCCTGATGATTGGCCGCTACGTGACGTACGACGGAGATCAGTTCGACCGTGCCGCCCTTAGGTTTGGCAACCTTGCGATGTTTCCCCAGCAGGTCTGGCAGGACAAGCGTGCCTTCAACCAAGAAAGCTTCCTGGTCGACATGCGCTCCCTGTCAGGGTTCAGCGGCTCAGCCGTGATCGTCTACTTCACAGAGCCGGGCACGCTCTCGATGTTCTCGAGCGGCGGTCCCCAGATGCCATTCCGGACCCTCGTCAGCCAGTATTGGATTCTAGGGGTGGATTGGGGCCGCCTGCCCGTCAAGCAGGAGATCTGGGAAGACGGCAAGTCAAAGCGGGTAATGGAGGAAAGCAGCATGGCCGGGGTCTTTCAGCCTGGAAGGTGGCCGAGCTGCTGCACCATGTTGACGCTGTCGTAACGCCGCGAATGCAGGTAGAGGAAGAGCCAGCTCAACTGACCCGTGGGGCTTCATGCCCGGGTGAGTCCCTCGAGCAGTACAGAAATCTTCGGCAGCGCGTGATCGCGGTGCCCCAGGATGAGGCGCGGCAACAAACGTAGGCGGGGGCGCCCGCGCATCACCTACTCCGGACCTACCGGCTTCCCCTAGTCCCTGAGTGGCAGTAGCTGCCACTCCCCCGCTGTCTGGAGCCAAATCGGCGCGACGTCGACCTAAAACGGCGAGGGCTTACCTCAGTGCCGGTCGCCGCGGACGACTGCTTTTCATGCCGGTCCGGAGACATCCTTTCAACGGAGAGCGCTCGTCCGGCGCTTGGGCGCATGCGCGCAAGCTGATGCGCCGAAACTCCACTGCCGCGGTCCGTCGGCGCGCGGACAGCGGTGGACACGCCTGCATGGGTTCGACTTTGCAGCCGCGGTGCGAGCCTGCAATCGCCAGAATCCGTCGTTCTCGAGCCCCGTTTGGTACTCCAGAGTGGTACTCCATGTCAACCATTCTTGTGCGAATCACGCACCGGAAAATAGAAAAGGCCCGCAAATGCGGACCTTTTCGAAGTAGCGGGGGCGGGATTCGAACCCGCGACCTTCGGGTTATGAGCCCGACGAGCTACCAGACTGCTCCACCCCGCGGCGGACTCTTATTGATAGCAGACGGGAAAGTCTGTGGGAAGCGGGGCGCGGCGCGGGGTCCAGGCCCCTCGCAAGGCCGACCGGCGCAATCCACGATACTTCCTCCCGCGTGCCCCCCACGACCCCCGACCCCGCCACCCCCCGGACCGCCTTTGTCACCGGCGGCGCTCGGGGCATTGGCCGCGCGATCTGTGAGGCGCTGGCGGCTGATGGGCACCGCGTCGCCGTCGCGGACCTCCTCCCAGACGAGACCAAGCAGACGGCCGAGGCCATCGATGGCATCGCCGTCCATGCCGACGTCACGGACGCCGCCTCGATCCACCAGGCCGTCACGAACACCGAGCTGGAGTTCGGCCCCGTGGAGATCCTGGTCAACAACGCCGGCTGGGACCAGCTGATCCCCTTCCTCGACACCGACGAGGAGTTCTGGGACCGGGTGATCGACATCAACTTCAAGGGCGCGCTGCGCACGTGCCGGCGGGTCGTCCCGGAGATGGTCGACGCGGGCTATGGGCGGATCGTCAACATCGGGTCGGATGCCGCGCGCGTTGGTTCTTCGCTCGAGGCCGTCTACTCGGGCGCCAAGGGTGGCGTCATCTCCTTCACGAAGACGCTCGCCCGCGAGACGGCGCGCTACGGGGTGACCGCGAACGTGGTCTGCCCGGGCCCGACCGACACGCCCATGCTTCAAGAGATGCTCGCGGCGGGGGGCTCGGGCGAGAAGGTTCTCGAGGGCATGAAGCGCGCGGTCCCGATGCGGCGGCTCGCGCAGCCGCACGAGATCGCCGTCGCCGTCGCCTTCCTGGCCTCGGATCGCGCCGGCTTCGTCACCGGCCAGACGCTCTCGGTGAGCGGCGGCCTCACGATGGCCTGAGCCCGCCGCGTCCCCCGAGCCGCCGAAACGCACCGAGCCGCCGAAACGCACCGAGCCAGCAATCGCACGCAAGACACCCAACACCCGGAGCACCGCATGGATCAACCGCTCACCGACACCACGTACTCCATCGACAATGGCCTCGCGTGGATCACCATCAACCGCCCCGAGCGCCTGAACTCGTTCCGGGCCCGCACAGTCGATGAGCTGATCCACCACCTCACGAGCGCTTGGGCCGACCCGAGTGTCGGCGTGATCTGCCTCACCGGCGCCGGTGACCGCGCCTTCAGCACCGGCGGTGACCAGAAGCAGCGGGCGGAGACCGGCGACTATGGCCCCAGTTCCTCGGGCCTGTTCGAGGTCGAGCGGCTGCATCGCCTGATTCGCGATGTCCCGAAGCCGGTAATCGCGGCCGTGAACGGCTACGCGATCGGCGGCGGCCATGTGCTCCACGTTCTCTGCGACGTGACGATCGCGGTCGAGGACGCGAAGTTCGGGCAGGTCGGCCCCCGCGTCGGGTCCTTCGACGCCGGCTTCGGCTCGGCGTACCTCGCGCGGGTCGTCGGCGAGAAGCGCGCGCGGGAGATCTGGTTCCGCTGCCGCCAGTACGACGCCGCGACCGCCGAGCGCTGGGGCCTCGTCAACCAGGTCGTCCCGCGCGGTCAGCTCCACGCCGAGGTCCGGACGTGGGCGGACGACATGCTCGCGCTCTCGCCCACCGCGCTGCGCTTCCTCAAGCAGTCCTTCAACGCCGACACCGAGCACATGGCCGGCATCGGTCAGCTGGCGTTCACCGGGCTCGGCCTGTTCGTCGAGACCGATGAGGCGGAGGAGGGCGTGGAGGCGCTCAGTGAGAAGCGGGCGCCGGACTTCTCGAGCCATCGGGCTCGAGTATCCCGTTAGCCGCCGCGGCGGCGCACAGCACCGCATCGACGAGGCCGGGGAAGCGGGCCTCGAGGTCGGCGCGGCGCAGGGAGTTCAGTCGGGCGGTCCCGTCGACGCGCTGGCGGATGACGCCCGCCTCGCGCAGGACCTTGAAGTGATGGGTGCAGGTGGACTTGCTGACCGGCAGGCCGAAGCCGCCGCAGGTCATCTCGCCGTCGTCGGCCAGGGCGGCGACGATCCGCAGGCGCATCGGGTCGCTGAGCGCGTGCAGGACGCAGCCGAGCTCGAGCTCCTCTCGGGCGGGGTGCGAAACGGCCGACGCGATCTCACGCGGGTCGGGGGTCGTTTCGTTGGTGGGAGAGACGCTCATGCCGAGGTGCTCATCATAGTACGACGATCATCGAACGTTTGATACGCTGTACGACGGTTATCGTACAAGTCGACACCGGGGGGAAGCGTGACTGAGGTCAGAGCCACCACGCAAACCGAAGAGTCGCGCCCGCATCTCACTGCCACGCTGATCCTGGCGTGCCTGGCGCAGTTCATGGTCATCCTCGATGTGTCTGTGGTGAACGTCGCGCTCCCCGCGATCCGGGGCGCGCTCCATTTCTCCGAGGCGAACCTGCAGTGGGTGGTCAACGCCTACACCGTCACCTTCGCCGGCTTCCTACTCCTCGGCGGCCGAGCCGCTGACCTGCTCGGGCGCCGGCGCGTGTTCGTCGCGGGCCTGACCCTGTTCGCCGGCGCGTCGCTGGTGGGCGGCCTCGCCGACAGCCAGGCCACGCTGACGATCGCCCGCGCGATCCAGGGCCTCGGCGGCGCGATCATCGCCCCCGCCTCGCTCTCGATCCTCACCACCACGTTCACCGAGGGCGCCGCGCGCAACCGCGCGGTCGGCATCTGGGGCGCGATGGGCGGCGCCGGCGGCGCGGCCGGCGTGCTGCTCGGCGGCGTTCTCACCACCGCGCTCGGTTGGCGCTGGATCCTGTTCATCAACGTGCCGATCGGGCTCGCGGCCGCGATCCTGAGCCAGCACTACATCGCCGAGGGGCGCAACCCGGAGCGGGCGCGGATCTTCGACCTGGCCGGCGCGATCACGGCGACGCTGGGACTCACGCTGCTCGTGTTCGGGATCGTGCGCACCGACACCACCGGCTGGGGCGCGGCCCCGACGCTGGCGCTGATGGGCGCGGGAGTGGTGCTGCTGGCCGTGTTCGTGGCGATCGAGGGCAGGTTCGCCAGTGCGCCGCTGATGCCGCTGCGGATCTTCAAGTCCCGGACCCTGAGCGCTGCCAACGTGGTCGTGATGGCCGTCGGCGCCGCGTCGTTCGGGATGTGGTTCTTCGTCTCGCTGTACCTCCAGCAGGTGCTGGGCTACTCGCCGATCCAGGCCGGCCTGGCCTTCCTGCCGATGACGCTGTGCATCGTCGCGGGATCGACCCTGGCCTCCCGGGCGGTGATCCGCGTCGGCTACAAGCCGCTGCTGGTGGCCGGACTGCTGGCTCAGACCGTCGGCCTGCTCCTGTTCGCGACCGTGTCGGCCCAGGGCAGCTACCTCGGCGACATGCTGGTGCCCTCGCTGCTGGTGGCGATCGGGATCCCGCTCTCGTTCATCCCGGCCACGATCGCCGCCACCGCCGGCGTCGCGCCGGCTGAGGCAGGTCTGGCCTCGGGCCTGGTCAACACCTCGCGGCTGGTCGGCGGCGCGCTCGGCCTGGCCGTGCTGGCGACGATCGCGACCTCGGTGAGCAAGACCGACCTCGTCCACAACGGCAACACCGTCGTGGGTCTCCATGATGCACTGACCAGCGGGTTCCACGTCGCGTTCGTGATCGCGGCGGGGATCGCCTTCGTCGGAGCGGCGGTCGCGCTGCTCGGACTGCCGCGGACCGTCAGGCGCGCGGCGCCGGGGATGCAGCCGGCGCCGGCCGAGACCGCGCCGTAGCCCGAGCTGTCCGGCCGCCGCGCGTCCCCGCGAGGGCGCACCATTACCCGCACCCGAAGCATCGGGCGCACGCGAGGAAAGCCCCCAGCTACACCTGTTTCGAGGACCAGAGCACAGCGGAGAGCGCCACGCTCACCGTCGCGACGACCAGGCCGATGATCCAGCCCTGAGAATGGGACGAGGTCATGATCGCGGCGATGACCACACCGACCGTGATCACGCCGATGGTGGCGATGATGCGAACCAGGATCCGCTCGAGCCCGAACCGGCGCTGGCCGCGGGCAGGCAGCATGTTGCCCTTGGACCGCTCGCGCTCCGCTCGACGCGCCTCGCGGGCCGCCGCCTCGGAAGTCACGCCACCGGCGCCGGTGGCGCCGGTGCCGGTGCCAGGAAGATCGGCCGCGGCCGGGTCCGTGACTTCGGAAACCGCTCGAGCCGTGTCGCCGCCCGGCGACGAGTCCGCCGCATCGAAGGGCCCGCTGCGCTCCTCTTCGGGAACGTCCGGATCGAATTTGGACGCCATAGCTGGGGTATCCCCACTGCAGATGGTGTCAAACGGCGCAAGGGGGCGTTGGGCCGGCCCCTAACCCACCCCCAACCCCCGCGCCCACGATAATCCACCCAGAGCGCAGCCCAACCCTGACCAGGAGCCAGCAACGTGTCCTCGAGCAGCACTTCCGCAGCCGGATCCGAGACCATCGGCGCCCGTCCGATCCCCGAGCTTCATGGCGTCCGCGACGTGTGGCCGCGCGGTGACCGCCTCGAGGCGATCCGCTCCGCCGGCTCGGACTACAGGCGCCGGTTCAAGTCACAGGGCAGGGTCAGTGGGGTGAGGGCGGTCAACATCGCTGCCGCGCCGTACCCGGTGCAGTACGCGTTCCACGGCGCGGTGCTGGCGCCGCACGCCCCGATGCTCTCGATCGTCAACCGCATGGTCGTGGTGCAGTACGAGGACTGGGAGGGCACGCCGCGGACGCTGGTGTGGGAGCCGACGGTCCCGGCCGGCTCAGAGGAGGCGCCGTTCTACAACCAGCTCGAGCAGCTGCTGCGCAAGATCCCGGGCGGCGACTGGTTCACGCACAACGTGTTCTCCAAGGTTTACAACCTGCCCCAGGACATCCTGGCGCTGTGCGGCCTGCGCCCCGAGGACGTCGACTACGTCAGCTTCGATCACCTTCACGTCCAGGACGTGCGGATGATCCTCGGCTCCGAGCGCCCGATCCCGGGCGAGGCCGCGCCGCGCTCGTCGCTGTTCCCGAACGCGAAGCTCATCGCGCACCGCAAGGAGGTCGCGACGCTCGAGTCCACGCACCCGATGCAGTGGGCCTGGTACGTCGACGGCGGGCTCGACGGCGTGCCCGAGGATCGCCTGGTGCTCACCGACGGCGACGTCGAGCTGGGACCGGGCATTTCGCTGATCTGGACGCCCGGGCACACCGACGGCAACCACTCGCTGCTGCTGAACACGCAGGACGGCGTGTGGGTGACCTCGGAGAACGGCGTCTCGGCCGACAACTGGCAGCCGCATCTCTCGCGGATTCCCGGCGTGCGCCGGTGGGCTGACTTCTTCCGCCGCGAGGTGGTGCTGAACGCGAACACGCTCGAGGACTCACTCGACCAGTACGACTCGATGGTGCTCGAGAAGACGCTGGCGGACCCGAGCCCGCGGGACGGACGCTGGCAGCAGGTGCTCCCGTCCTCGGAGCTGGCGCGGTTCAAGCGTCAGTGGCCGGTGATGCCGACCTTCTTCCACGGCCAGCTCGACTACGGCCTGATCGCCTCCCGAGGCGCCGCGCGTGCCGGCGCGGCCCGGAACGGAAAGGGCAGCAACGGACGCTCGGCGTGAGCGTGCGGCTGCGGCCGCGACCCACCTAGTTCTAGTGCCCCGAGCCCGCGCGCCGCAAGAGCCCAAGCGACGCCGCGCGAGTCTCGAGTCTCAGTAGGTGTAGCTGTAGCCGCTGTAGCCACTGCCGGGGTAGCCACCGCCACCGCCGCCGTAGCCGTAGCCACCGCCGCCGTAGCCGGAGCCACCGCCGTAGCCGTAGCCCCCGGAGCCGTCACTGCTGCCGCCCGGATAGCTGCTTCCCGGGTCGGTCGAGGTCGAGCCGGAGCTCACCTGCTGCGCTCCGCTCGACTGCCAGGCGACCGAGAACGACGACCCGTCGCTGGATAGCGCGGTGGGAACGGCACTGGCCGACGAGCCGCTGCTCGCGAAGCCGGGGCCCTGGCCGCCGCCCGAGAGCTGGACCGCCTGAGAGCCCCAGGCCGAATCATCGATCGAGCCGGTGTGGCCGTCGGCCGTGGCCGAGGAGCTCGTGAAGTTGGCGGTGCCGAAGTTCGCCAGCGGCAACGGCGTGCAGCCGGAGGTGTCGCAGGACGAGGGTGCCTCGGCGATCCATTCGGCGCTCGAGGTGTCGGGGTTCTGCATCTGGAGCGTCTTGGAATCGGACGCTCCCGAGGTCTGATCGGTGAGCGAGACCTTGACGGTGGTTCCGTTGACCGCCACGTTGGCGGACACGTGATCGCCGGGGTTGATCGATACGTTCAGCCGGACCGGGGCCGCCGGGACCAGCTCATACCACGCGAAGTGGCTGGCGCTGCCGTTGTTGCAGTTCGCCTCGGTACCGACCTGCTCGAGTGCATTATTGCCCTGCGACGTCCCGCCGAGCCCGACCCAGAAGGCTGCATCGCCGTCGGCCGCGGTGCAGTCCACGGTCGGCTGGACCCAGCTTCCGGACACGCTCGAGAAGTTCGGCGAGGGGCCGCTCGAGCTGCCACCGGCCACGTAGCCGGACCAGTTGGCGCTCGTCGCCTCCTGGATGTCGACGGTCGCGGCCGAGGCCGACGGCGCCATCGAGATCAGGACCGCGCTCGCCGTCGCGGCGAGGGTCGTAAGTATGTGGTTCGCCTTCATGCAATTGAGAGTGCTCCCCGCCCGTAAGAGAACTCTCGGAAGTCATGAAGAAGGGATTATGAAGTCGCGGGTGGGGCGCGCCGGGCGGCGCACGCTGCGGGCGTGCTGGAGCGCCGGCGCGTTGACCCGCAGGGAGGCGGTCGGACTCGACTCGCTGGTGGCCGCAGCGGCCACTGCCGTGCCGGCGGTGCTGCGACCTGCGCGGTACGCGGCGCCAATCTCCCGGGCGGTTCAGCTGGCCGGTGGAAGAGCCGGCAAGCTAGGCGCCGATGCTCTGACAGGCCGGCTCGTTCTTGGCGGCCTTCGAGAGATCTGCGCTCTTCAGGCCACCGAGCCCGGCACCGATGCTGGCAAACGAGGCACGGATGGTCGTGGCCAGCGAGGTCCCGGCGGTCTTGAACGCAGCCACGCTGTTGGTCGGCAGCGCATCGGCCTGGGACTTGGCCGAGCCGAGCGCCGTCTTCACCTCCGTGAAGGCCTTCACCAGAGCGGCCGAGATGTTCTTGCCATTGTTGACGTCCGGCGTGCCGGCTGCCTGCAACTGGGTGACCGCCTTGTCCGCGTCGGCGACAGCCGCCGTCATGAAGCCCTGGAGCGCCGCCTTACCCTGGGCGGGGCTCGACAGGGTCGCGAGGTTGAGCGCGTTGCTCCGGGTCTGGATGTCGGTGACGAAGGGCTTGATCGCCCCACAGACCTGCTTCACGTACGAGCCGGCGCTGACGCCCGAGGACGACGAGGACGACGAGGACGAGCCGCAGCCGGCGATCGCGATCACGGCGGCCAGGGCGGCCAGGGCGGCGAAGACGGCGGGTATGTTCTTTCGTGTGGTCATGCGAAGTCGGAAACCCTACCGACCGGACCGGATCGACGCAGACAGGCGAGAATGAGACCAGTGGCTCACGTGCTTGTCACCAGACAACTGCCGTTCCCGGCGCTCGACCGGCTGGGCATCGCCCACGACCTGGATGTGTGGCCCGAACGCCTGCCCCCGCCCCCGGACGAGCTCCAGCGCCGCGCCGCTGACGCCGAGGGCATTCTGTCGCTGCTCAGCGACCGCATCGACGAGCCATTGATGGCCGCTGCGCCCGAGCTCCGGGCGATCTCCAACTATGCGGTCGGATACGACAACATCGACCTCGCCGCGGCGGCCGCGCGGGGGATTCGGGTCGGGAACACGCCGGACGTGCTCACCGATGCGACCGCCGACCTGGCCTTCGCCCTGCTGCTGGCCGTGGCCCGCAAGCTGCCCGAGGCCCAGCGAGACGTGCGGGCGGGGAACTGGCTCACCTGGGAGCCGGCCCATCCTCTCGGCCAGGAGGTGCACGGGTCGACGCTCGGGATCATCGGCTATGGGCGCATCGGCAGGGCGGTGGCCAAGCGCGCGGAGGGCTTCGACATGACCGTGATCCACACGGGCACCCCGAGGGCCCCCGGCCTGTCGCTGGAGGAACTGCTCGAGCGGTCGGACTTCGTCTCGATCCACGCGCCGCTCACGCCCGAGACCCATCACCTGATCGACGCCGCGGCCCTGGCCGGGATGCGCCCGTCGGCGATCTTGATCAACACCGCCCGCGGCCCGCTCGTCGATCAGCAGGCGCTGATCGCGGCGCTCGAGCACGGCACCATCGCGGGCGCGGGCCTCGACGTCACCGACCCCGAACCGGTCCCGGCCGACGATCCGCTGCTGGCAGCGCCGAACCTGATCGTGCTGCCGCACATCGGCTCGGCGACTCATACCGCCCGCGGGCGCATGGCCGACATGGCGGTCGAGAACCTGCTCGCAGGGCTCGAGGGGCAACCGATGCCGCACCAGGTCACCGACGACTCCCAGTGAGCGCCCACGCCGATCCCGCCGGCGCGTCGTCCGCTCCCGGGTCGCGCGTCCGGGCGGCCATCGTCGACATCGGCACCAACTCGACCCGGCTCTACATCGCCGACGTGCGCGAGGGCCGGATCGAGCGCGAGCTCGTGCGCCGGACCACTGTCACACGCCTCGGCGCCGGGGTCGACGCCAGCGGGCGCCTGCATCCCGACTCGATGCGGCGCGTCTACGACACGGTGAAGGAGTACCGCCGGCAGATCGACGAGCACCAGACCGGCACCGCGATCGCGGTGCTCACCTCGGCCGTCCGCGACGCCGCCAACGGGCGCGCGTTCGCCGATGAGCTCGAGTCCCGGTTCGCGATCGCGCCGCACATCCTGAGCGGCGACGAGGAGGCCGCGCTCACGTTCCTCGGTGCCACCAGCGAGCACGACCCCGGCGACAGCACCCAGATCCTGGTCTCCGACATCGGCGGCGGCTCGACCGAGCTGATCGCCGGGCGAGGCCGGGAGGCGGACTTCCACGTCTCGACCCAGGCCGGCGTCGTGCGCCAATCGGAGCGCCACATCCACAGCGACCCGCCGACGGATGAAGAGCTGCGCGAACTGGCCGCCGACGCGCGGGAGATCCTGGAGGCGGCCGTGCCCGAGGACGTGCGGCGCTCGGTGCGCCACGGGATCAGCGTCGCGGGAACCCCCACCTCGCTGGCGGCGATCGCCCAGCGGCTCGATCCCTACGACCCCGCCCGGGTGCAGGGCTACGTGCTGACGGTGACCGAGTGCGAGGAGCAGCTGACCCGGCTGGCGTCGATGCCGCTCGAGCGTCGGCGGCAGGTCACCGGGCTGCACCCCGATCGCGCACCGACGATCGTGGCGGGAGTGGTGATCCTGCTCGAGGTGCTGCGCCTGTTCGACCTCCAGGCGGTCGAGGTCTCTGAGCACGACATCCTGCGCGGGGCGGCGCTGGGGTTGGGGGCGAGGTAGGGGACGGGTTGGGGCGTGGGTATCAGGCCGGCGTGCTCGAGCTCTACGCGAGGACGACCTGTCGCGTGATCGGCTCTACGGTGCCCGTCAAGCCGCGCTCCCGGGGCCGGGCGCTCAGGCCGGGGCCGGGCGCTCGGGCCGCGAGCGCCCGCGCAGCGTGATGTCGGCGCACTCGGCACAGACCTTCTCGGAGATCAGGCCGGTCCGCATCAGCAGGCCGAAAATCTTGCACCCGAGGCAGTAGCCGAAGATCGACTCGAGGCCGGCTGCGACCACGAACATGACCAGCACCACGTCGGCGGCGCTGTGCGAGCCGACCACGAAGGCCAGGATCACGGCCAGCGTGGACATCGCGGTGCCCATCCCCTGGGCGAAGCGCTTGGGCGGGCCCGGCACGTACTTGGGCGCCCCGAGACGCGGTGCGATCACGCGCTGAGCGAGGAAGCCGACCGGGCTCAGGGTCGGGCCGGTGAGTGCGCGCGCCCAGAAGCCGTAGGCGAGCGGGATCAGGAGCCAGTACCAGCCCGTGGCGAGGATCAGCAGCACCGTCGCCAGCACGACGCCGGCGACGATTCGCGCCGCCTTTTCGTTCACCGGATTGGGAAATGAGAACAACTCGTGCACCAATTCCATGATATCCGATCCGGTTTATATCTCAGCGAATGGGTAGTAATTACGTAGCCCTAGTCGGTGCCGGCCCCGGATGTACAGATGAGATCGGATGGGTGCTTCAGGACACCACACCTCTCGACAGTGCGGTGCTTTGCAGGTAATTTTGATGCTGCTCCCAGAGTCGGTCGGCTAGCGAACGGCCTCGCCGCCATTTGTCCAGTCGCGTGTCCGGTTCCGGCTGGACAAATGTTGCATTGCGATGGCAACGTGGAGGGTCCATGATCCGAATCCGGGTGAGGGTTCGCCTAGCGATTCACCATCCGATACATAGGCTCGGGCGAAGCCGCAGACATCGGCGCCTCCCGCCGCCTGAGCCACTCTAACCAGGCCCTTTCTGGCACGTACCCCTGCCCGTCCCGATTGGGCCAAACCTGGATCGGAAGCCGCCCGCGTAACAGCGGGCGGTTTTCGTTAAGGGGTCTTCGGGACCTTGCGGGGGCGGGGGTGCCGC
>JADGPN010000496.1 GCA_017882465.1 Solirubrobacteraceae bacterium | reverse complement strand
ACCCGCTCGGGCGGCATCGCGCTGCTCGGGCGCTTCCGGCGAAGGAAGCGTGGCAGGCACGTGGGCGCGCGCCGGACGCTTCGCGCGGTCGCCCAGCTGGTGCGATCGTGGCGCCGGCTGGCGCACGTGCCGACCGCAATGCAGGTGCGGGCGATGGCGCACTTCGACGGGCGCGAGCCGTGCTCGTACCTGCTCGACCCCACGGTGAATTACGTGCCCGAGCTGCCGCTCGGCGGCGAGGATCCGACCGGCCGGCACGCGCTGTGCTTCACCGGTCGCCACCCGGACAGCGGGCGCCGGTTCGAGCTCGTGACGCTGCCCGACGGGTGCGCGTTCGACCTGCTCGGCATGAGCCGCTAGCCCCCCCGAAGGTCCCACGCGACGGCCCGGAGCGCTTCCCCTGGCGGGGCGGCCTCCGGGCCGTTCGTCGTTCTGCGGCCGGTGAAGGAGGCGGGCGACCAATGGCCGACCGTCACGCCGGTGCGGACGTGCAGCCCGAGCCAGCGCACCGACAGCGCCGGTGACTTGAACGTGGCCGCCGCGCGCGGCTGCCCAACCAAAGCAATGGAGGTCTGACTCATGCAGTCGACGACTCACGCCGCGCCGAGGCGCGGTCATCTCTCTCGCCACGAGCGCCAGCGGCGCGCACGCGCCGAGGCGTTCTCGCGACGCACGTCGGCCGGGATGTCCGGCGAGGTTCCCGTGAAGCTCGAGGACGACAAGCTCGAGCTGATCGAGCGACTCGTCCGCCGCGACCGGACGGCGGTCTCCAGCGCGCTGCTGGCGATCGCCGGGATCGGCGCCGGCGCGGCGGTCCGCGGAGCGGTGCTGGCGCAGGTCGGCGCGGCCGCGCGGTGCGCTCAGACCGAGGGTGCGATCACGGCACAGCGCGGCGAACAGATCACCCGGCACCTGACACGGGCGCTGGAGCAGACCGACCTCGGCCTCGAGCGATGAAGAGGACTGCGCTTCGCCGGCCGGCGCCGCTGCGCGCCAACCGCCCGCTACGGAGATCGACGCCGCTCAAGGCAAACCGCCTCGATGGCGGCCAGCGAAGCACAGCGGGCCGCAGTCGCGGGCCGGCCGTGCATCGTGTGCGGGGCGACCACGCGCGTTGATCCCGCGCACCTCATACCCAGAGCAGTCGGCGGCTGTTCCGACCGGGCCTGCTGATCCCGGCATGCGGGACCTGCCACCGGGCCTACGACGCCGGTGAGCTCGACCTGCTCCCGTACCTGGAACCCGCCTATCGGGCACAGCTCGCGCACGCCGTCGGGCATGTGGTGCTGATCGGGGCGCTGCGGCGGATCAGCGGCCGCCGGACGGGGGGCGGCACCGGCGAGTGATAAGCGATGCGGATTGGCGGAGCAGGGTCGGCGGTACCCTTGACGGTATGCCGACGCTCGTGCGCGACCCTCAGCCGGCCGAGTTCGAGGCGCTGCTCGAGCGGCGCCGCCGGCTCGGCCAGGACTTGTTCGACGAGGTCTGGGATGGTGTGCTGCATATGAACCCCGCACCCGCAGGCAGGCACGGGCAGCTCGAGAGCCAGCTCACTGTGGTCATCCTGCCGCTCGCCAAGGCCGCCGGCCTGGTGATGACCGGCCAGTTCAACCTCGGCGAGTCCGAGCGCGACTACCGCGTGCCCGACGGGGGCGTTCACCGCAACTGGAGCGATCGGGTCTGGTACCCGACCACCGCGCTCGTGCTCGAGATCGTCTCGCCAAACGACGAGACCTGGAACAAGCTCGAGTTCTACGCCGCCCACGGGGTCGAGGAGCTCGTGATCGTCGACCCGGCGGAGCGGACGGTCAGCTGGATGGGTCTCGAGCAGGGCGAGTACAAGCACCTGAAGCGCAGCCGGCTGATCGACCTCGGCGCCGCCGAGCTCGCCGAGCAGATCGACTGGCCCGGGTAGGCGGCGAATCCCGCCGCGGCGCATCAGGGTTGCGCGCGGCGAGTGCGCCAGTCGTCACCGAACTCGTCGTCGAGGATCTCGACGCACAGCGCGACGCACTCGTCGCAGATCAGCACGTGGGGGCCGGCGATGACCTTCCGGACCTTCGTTGCCGATGTGCCGCAGAACCCGCACACCGCCGCGGCGCTGCTGTATTCGACCTTCGTGTCGTGCGCGGCCGGGAGCTGCTCAACGACGGCGCGGGCAGCTCCCGCGATCTCGTCGTAGACGTCGGCGTGGATCGCGGGATCGCCGTCGGGCGCGTCGATCACGGCCGCGAGCTGCTCAAGCGCGCGGTCCAAGCGCTGCCATACGAGGACCGGTAGCCGGGGGGTATCGCGTCGCAGGTCCCACGGCGGATTCCAGTCCGATCCAAGCTGCGCCGGGGTCAGCCGCAAGTCCAGGTCGGCCTCCGAGAGCAGGCGCAGGACACGGGCGTGCGCCTCGGCGGGCGTCAGCGAGATCGTGCAAGCGATTGGGCAGGCCGTTACATGAGGCGAACAGGAGATCGAACCGTGCGCGGCTCACGCCGAATCGCTGACGGAGCTCTGCGTTGCCCTGTACGAACGCGCGCACCTGCAACCGGGTTCGGACCATGAAGATCCCGAGCGCTAGGGCGGCGACGATGGCCCCAGCGGCGAGGACGAGCACGACGTTCGACATCAAATCACACGGTCCCTCTCGACCGTGGGGTCTGGTGGTGAGTGGGAGCGCCCGCTACTGCGCCGCCGAGGAGGATGTCGCCGACCCGAGCCGGTAGCCGCGCTCCGCCTTCTGAACCTCGCCGGACTTGGCGAGCTTCGACAGCGTCGTCGACATGGTCGCGCGGGCGAGGCCGGCCTTGGCCGCCACCTCGCCGGCGGTCATCGCATCGCCGCCAGCGAGGGCGGCGAGGACGGCGGCCTTCGTCGCCCCGGGCGCCGTCCGCGAAGCAGCGCCGGCCGCTGGCTTGCCGGCCTGTGCGGGGGGCGTGCGCTTGGTTGCGGGAGCCGCCGGCTTCGCCGCCGAGGACGCCGGTACCGACCGTTTCGCTGAGGCGGAAGTGGCGCCGGGCCGCTTCGGCGCGGGCCCGGTCGAGGAGCGCGGGCCGAGCGCGGTCAGCGCCTTGCGGAGCAGGTCGGCCTCGCTGAGCAGCTGGTCGAGGCGCTCCTGCATCCGATCACGCAACCGGTCAATCACGTTGAACTGCTCGGGGGCGGGCGATCGTACACACAGCTCCAACGCCCGCCGTAGCTCGCCGACCACAGCTCAGAGCTTCATCCCGCGGCCCGGACGACGGGCCGCCGCAGATCAACAACACGAACGGCCGCCCCGCGCCAACGGGACGGCCGTCAAATGCATGCCCTCGCGCCCACTCGTTGGCACGAACGCGCGCGGGCACCGACCCCAGGAGGGTACCTCATGCACACCCTGTCAACCAGGACTCTGTCCGCGCTGGCGTTCGATCGCGGCGAGGAGTACGACCCGGCGCAGCCGGTCGCCCCCGATCTGTTGGAGACGCTGTCGCTGGTCGAGCACGCCCGGCCGGTGATCGGCGAGTCCGGGCCGCTCGAGCGCGCGCGGCAGCGGGCGCGCGAACGCCGTCAGCACAACGGGGTTCCGGCGTGGTTCTCGGTCGAGGACCTGATC
>JADGPN010000495.1 GCA_017882465.1 Solirubrobacteraceae bacterium | reverse complement strand
GTCGGCCTTGGGCGGCGGTCGGCCGTGGCCTTGGGCGGCCGTGGGCTGGGGCCTTGGGCGGCCGTCGGCTGGGGCCTTGGGCGGCGGTCGGCTGGGGCCTTGGGCGGTTTGTCGTCGTGCGGGGCGCAAACGGCTTGTTTGGAAATGGGGATCGACCGGTGGATCGGCGTGCCGGGGTGGCGCGATGCGGCTGGCGTGACTCGAGCTCAACCCAGCGCCGTCTCGAACGCGGTTCTCGCCGCCTCGCCGCGGACGGCGAACACGATCTGCTCGGGCAGCTCGTGGGTGGCAAGGTGGCGGCGGACCTCCTCGACCTCGATCCGCGCGGCGTGCTCGAGCGGGAAGCCGCCGACGCCGGTCCCGAAGGCGACTAGCGCCAGCGAGCGGGCGCCGAGCTCGTGCGCCCTGGTCAGAGTGCTGGCGGTGGCGCGGCGGATCACCTCGGCTGAGGTCGGGCCGCCGGGCTCCATCGTCGCCGCGTGGATGACCCACCGGCAGGGCAGGGCTCCGGCGGTCGTCTCGATCGCCTCGCCGAGCCCGATCGGGGCCCGCTCGTGGCTCTGGCGCTGGATTTCCGGGCCGCCGGCGCGCGAGATCGCGCCCGCGACGCCGCCTCCGTGCAGAAGCTGCGTGTTGGCGGCGTTGGCGATCGCGTCGACCTCGAGCGCCGTGATGTCGGTGTCGAGCACGGAGACGCGCGGCACGGGTGGGTTGCCCCGCAGGGCATCCCACCCTGCGTTCTGACCCGGATGCTCGGCCTCCGGCCTCACTCGAGCGCTCCCGCTACAGCGCTCGCTCCGCTCCGAGTCGCGCTCAGGACACTCCGGCCCGCTCGTCCTTGCCGGCGAGGCGGTCGCGGCCGCGCTGGACGGCGGCGATGAACTTCGAGAGGTTGACCTCGAGCGTGTTCAGGATCTCATCCGCGTAGTCCTCGGCTCCGAGGCGGATCTCGCGCTCGCGTCCGCGGGCGTCCTCGATGATGTCCTCGGCGGCGCGCTCGGCCTGCTTGGTGACCTCCTCCTCGGAGATCAGCCGCTCCTGGCGATCGCGCGCCTCCTTGACGATCCGCTCCGCCTCGCGTTTGGCCTCCGCGAGCATCTCCTGGCGCTCCTTGACGATCCAGCGCGCCTGCTTGATCTCCTCGGGAATCGTGGCGCGCATCTGATCGAGGATGTCGTAGATCTCTTCCTTGTCGACGCGAACCTGATCGGTCAGCGGGACAGGCTTCGCGTTGTGGACGAGATCGTCCAGCTTGTCAATGAGTACCAGGACGTCCATCGCGAACCTCTGTTTCGTCAGCGGCCGAGCCGTTCCTGCAACTGCACAGCGACCTCGTCGGGCACCAGGTCTTCGATGTTGCCGCCGAAGGTGGCAAGCTCCTTGACCCCACTGGATCTGAGGAAACTGTACTTGGGGGAGGCCATCAGGTACACGGACTCGATGTCAGGAGCCTGTCTGCGGTTCAGCTGATTCATCTCGAACTCGTATTCGAAGTCCGAGATCGCCCGCAGTCCCTTGACGATCGCGCGGGCCCCGTTGTCGCGCGCGAACTCGACCACCAGGTTGCTGAACGTGCCGACGCTGACGTTCTCCAGGCCGCTCGTGGCCCGCTCCACGAAGCTCACGCGCTCCTCGGCGGTGAACAGCGTCTCGCCCTTGCGGACGGGATGGTTGACGACCGCCACGATCACGTGGTCGAACATCATCGACGCGCGCGAGATGACGTCGAGGTGCCCGTTGGTGATCGGGTCGTAGGAGCCGGGACAAACTGCGATGCGGTTATCAGGCGTCATGGATTCGGATCAGTGTGTCGCCGTACACGCGCTCGTCGCTGAGCGGAAGCTCGAGCTCCAGCGGCTCCCGGCGGTCGCTCTCGCTGACCACGCGAGCGCCGGTAGCGAGCACCGGTGCCAGCGCGATCGAGAGCTCGCCTCCGAGGCTGCTCGCGCGGCGGTATGGGGGATCGAGGAACACGAGATCGTATTGACGACCGTGGGAACGTGCGGTCCTGAGAAACGCGGTCGCGCTCGCGGCCCGGACATCGGCCGTCATCCCGAGGGTCTCGAGGTTGCGCCGAATCGCCGTGATCGCCCTCGGGGCGGAGTCGACAAGCGTCGCCGACGCAGCGCCCCTCGACAGCGCTTCGATCGCCAGCGCCCCGGATCCGGCGAACAGATCGAGGACCTCCAGTCCCGACATGTCGCCGAGGGTCGAGAACAGCGCCTCGCGCACGCGATCGGCGGTCGGACGGGTCGCGCTCCCCCGCGGCGCCACCAGGGTCCGCCCGCGGTGGGTGCCGGCGATCACCCGCACCGGGCTACGCCCGGATCGGAGCCATCGCCTCGGCCCCGTAGAGGCCGGCGAGCGCGTCGCCGAGCAGCGCATTCTCGGGCAGCGCCAGCTCCGGGTCCTCGGCGGCGATCCGCTCGGCGTGGATCCGCGCGCGCTCCAGCAGCTCCGCGTCGCGCGGAAGCTCGGCGAAGCGGAAGCTCTGCAGACCGTGCTGGCGCGTGCCGACGAGATCGCCCTCTCCCCGCAGCTCGAGGTCGATCTCGGCGAGCTGAAAGCCGTCCCGGTGAGCCGCCAGCGCGTTCAGCCGCGCCGAGGACTTCGAGCCGAACAGCAGGCACAGCGAGGCGTGGGCGCCACGGCCGATCCGCCCCCGGAGCTGGTGCAGCTGCGAGATCCCGTAGCGGTCGGCATCCTCCACCAGCATCACGGTCGCGTTGGGCACATCGATCCCGACCTCGATCACCGACGTGGCGACGAGCACGTCTGCCTTGCCGGCCGCGAAGGCGCTCATCGCGGCCTGCTTCTCCGCCGGGCGCATCTGCCCGTGCAGCAGGACCACCTCGAAGTCGCGCAGCTCCCCAGCGGCCAGGCGCTCGTACTCCGCGGTCGCGGCGTGAGCCTGCAACAGCTCCGACTCCTCGACCAGCGGGCAGACGACGAACGCCTGGCGACCGGCTCGGAGTTCCTCGCGGATGCGGTCATAGGCGCGTGCTCGCTCGCGCTCGCTCGAGCACACGAATGTCTGCACGGGCTGCCTCCCCCGCGGCAGCTCGCGCAGGAGCGTGAAATCGAGGTCGCCATAGCCGGCCAGCGCCAGGGTGCGCGGGATCGGCGTCGCGGTCATGTGCAGCACGTGCGGGGCCAGGCCGTCGCCCTTGGCATCCAGCGCGGCGCGCTGGCGGACGCCGAAGCGGTGCTGCTCGTCGACCACGGCCACCCCCAGCCGCGCGAACACGACCGGGGCCTCGATCAGCGCATGCGTCCCCACCAGCAGCGACAGCTCGCCACTGCCGAGCTTGCCGAGCAGGTCGGCCCTCCGGCGGGCCGGCGTGGAGCCCGTGAGCAGCCCCGCCGGGACCGCCTCGCCGGGCATCAACGATTGGATCGTCGCGAAGTGCTGCTCGGCCAGCGTCTCGGTGGGCGCCATCAAGGCTCCCTGGAGCCCCTGCTCGACGGCTCGCAGGAGGGCGTACAGCGCGACCACCGTCTTGCCCGAGCCGACCTCGCCCATCAGCAGGCGCTGCATCGGGCGCGCCTGGGCGAGATCAGCGTCGATCGCCTCCAGGGCGCGC
>JADGPN010000494.1 GCA_017882465.1 Solirubrobacteraceae bacterium | reverse complement strand
CCTCGAGGGGTGCCTGGCCCCCTGACGCGCGTAACGCTGCTGCCGGCGGTGGGCGAGGCGACATAGTGGCGCCCTTAGCTCGGATTTCCAAACAGTGGATCGGCACCTGGTTGGGTGGTCAGGCGAACTGGAGGCGTAGGTGGCGTCCGCCCCACCACGGGATCTCGAGGTTGGGGAGATCGGCGCTGCGCATGATCGGGCTGTAGGTGCGGCTTTTCAGGCGGCAGGTGATCTGGTGGGGTTCGATCGTGATCTTGCCGCTGGTGCTGATGAACCTGCGCCAGATTGTGTCGGGGGTCATCTGTTCGTAGCCGGGGAGGCGTTGGCGGAGGTGGTCATAAGCGGCGGCGGCCCAGACGGTCAGGGTGGTGTCGAGGTCGACGTTCAGCGCGACAGCGGAGGAGAGCGAGTCGAGGTGGAAGCTGCGGATCTGTTCGGCGAGGCGTTGCTCGATCCGCATCCGTTTGGCGTACCGGCCGACGATCTTCTTCGGTGGGCTGGTGCGGTCGTTGGTGAGGATCAGGGTGGGGTGATCGTGTCCGAGTCCGCGGACCGCGATCTGGCGTAGCGGGGTCGGGCAGCCACGGACGGTGACGTCCTGTTCGTGGACCTGGGGTTTGTTGTAGGCGCCGCGCCGGTCAAGGGTGATCGGTGTCCACTGACTATCGGGGAGCGCCTGTAGGGTGGCGGTCAGCTTCGCGGTCCGGGCGCGCAGCGTGATGAACGTGAGGTTGGCGGCGTGCAGCTCGCCCAGCCCGGCGCCGGTGGTGACTTTGGAGTCGAACACCAGCAGCTCGGGCTGGTGACCGGTCGCGGCTTGCCAGTGATGCGCGAAAGCGATCACCTGCCCGGCTTGGTCGGCTTTCGTGCACGTCGCGTTGGCGTAGAGCAGGTTGGCGCTTTCGCTGTCGTGCACGAAGAAGGAGAGCACGGCCTCGGTGCGCTGGGAGCGGCGGGGAACGTAGTGGCTCTCAAGCGCGACGTCGTCTCCGAAGTGCATGATCGCGTGGAAGTCCAGATCGAAATCGGCGCCGCGGGTCTGCCCGGTCTGGATCATCGACCGGGCCAGTCCGGCCAGTAGCGCCTCGTCGTGGGAGCGTGTGAGCCGGTAGCTGTAGCTGCCCAAAGAGCTGGCTTTCGGTAGCGACTCGAGGCCTGCGAACGCGGCGAGCGCGGGGTCGACACAGACATCGTCGACGTGTGAGACGCGCCGGCGGCCGATCGATTTGAGCGTCAGCAGCGACAGCACCGAGGACAGCGCGGGAACCTCGCGCGTGCCCGGGAATCCTGCGCTGGCGACGGCACCGGGGAGGTCCAACGCGACCAGCGCGGGGAGCAGCAGCATCACGCCGGCGTAGTCACTGTCCAGGTGCACTGGCTGATCGGGCCAGCGCATCACCCGCGTGCGCGGGGGATCATCACGCGTGGGAGCGCCACGCTCGCCGGGTGCTCGTGGCCCGAGGCGCTCGTGGCCCTCGGCGACCAGGAGCTCCCACACCCCGGTGCGGTTCAGCGGCGTTCCTGACGAGGCCAATGCTTGGGCGATCTCGGTGACCGAGTGCCCGGCCGCTCGCAGCCGCAGGACGTCCTCGCGGGCCGCGAGCTTGGCCGGCGCGACCCGCGGGCCCGGGCGACGCTCGATGAAGAACTCGCCCGCCTGCGCGGTGAAGTCGCGGACCATCGCCACCACCGTCGAGGGCGCGTAACCGAACCGGGCAGCGACCTGCGCGGCCGTGGCGTCCTCAACGAAGTACGCGCGCAGTGCCTCATAGCGGCGCTGCGCGACATCGCTGGGTGCCGTGAAGAACGCGGCACGCTCCCGGCGCCGCCCCGCCCGACCACCTGAACTGGTGCGCTTCGCTGAACCCACAGCCCGTAACCATAAAGTCGTAGTCGGACGTGACGACGCGTGATCCGGGTACCAAGCCCCCCAAGCCCGCCTCTTCAGGGCGAAAAATCAGGGGCTCCGGGCATCGATGTGGACACGGTGAGAGCCGGATTGCGCGCTTGAGCGGGGCTTTTCGCGGCTGAAGAAGTTCCCGGAGGTTGCGCGCTGGTTGGCGACGCGCCCGCCGCCCTCACCGGCAGGCTGCTGGCTGTCCAAGGTCAACGGCTTGCAAGGAGGGACAGCGTGCGCGTCACGACGGCATTTTCCAGGCTTCTGCGCCTCGGCAAGGGGGTGGTGGTGAAGAAGGTCCGGTTCGAGCCCGACCGGGTGATCGTTGAGGTGGCGCTTCGCCGCCGGCGGCTGATCTGCCCGGAGTGCGGGTACTCGACGCGGGCGCGGAAGGACACGCGGCCGGAGAACTCGGTGTGGCGGCATCTCGATCTCGGGGTCTGGCGGCTGGAGGTCCAGTGCCGGCGCCGGCGGCTGTGGTGTCCGGAGCATGGGGCGCGGACCGAGGGCGTCCCGTTCGCTCGGCCGCGCTCGGAGTTCACCCGGGACTTCGAATGCCTCGTCGCGTGGCTGGCTACGCGGACCGACAAGACCACGATCACGCAGGTGCTGCGGATCGACTGGGGCACGGTCGGGCGGATCATCAAGCGCGTCTGCGACGACGAGCTGGACGCTGACCGGCTCAACGACCTCTATGACATCGGGATCGACGAGGTCAGCTGGAAGCGCCAGCACAACTACCTCACGCTCGTCGCCAACCACCGGCGCGGCAAGATCGTGTGGGGCTGCGCGGGCAAGGGCGAGAAAGCCGCCGACGCCTTCTTCGCCGAGCTCGACCCCGAGCCTGCCGCCGCCTCCCCGCCCGCGCCGCGCGCGGCGGCGAGACAGCCGCGCGAGGCGCAAGCGCCCGCGATCATGGTCCCTTTCGGCCCGTGCCCAACCGTGCCCGCCGGCCACGGCATCCCCGCCGCATGGCTCACCGACGGCTGCGAGCTCGACCCGCAACTCGTCGCGCGCGCCTCCCGACTGACCGCCATCTCGATGGACATGACCGGCGGCTACGCCGCCTCCGCGCGCCACCACGCGCCACAGGCCGCGCGCTGCATTGACCCCTACCACGTGGTGCAGCTCGCCAACCAAGCGCTGGACGAAGTCCGCCGAGCCTACTGGAACGAGCTGCGCTCCCTCAGCGACCCCAACGCCGCGAAACGCTTCAAGAACGCCCGCTGGGCACTGCTCAAGGCGCCCGCCAAGCTCACCGACGCTCAAGCCACCACGCTCGCCCGACTGAAGGCCGCCGGCGGCGAGGTATGGCGCGCCTACACCCTCAAAGAAGCCGTCCGTGGCATCTTCGAACCCGGCCTCTCCCTCGAAGACGTCACGATCCTCATCGACCGGCTGCTGTCCCGCCTCGCCCGCAGCCGGCTCCAACCATTCGTGCGGCTCGGCACAACGATCCGCAAACACCGCGACGGGATCCTCGACGCGATCCGCCTCGGGATCAACCAAGGACGCACCGAGGCGCTCAACAACAAGGTCAGGCTCATCACCCGCCGCGCGTACGGGTTCCACTCCGCCAAGGCCGCGCTGGCGCTCATCATGCTCACCTGCGGGCCGATCACCCTTCATCTGCCACACGAACTACACGCACTCGGGATCGCATGACACTGACCACATCGATGCCGAGA
>JADGPN010000116.1 GCA_017882465.1 Solirubrobacteraceae bacterium | reverse complement strand
ACACCAGGCTAAAGAGTCAGCCCGCCGCCGAACCGAGGAACTACCGGTTGGGTCGGACGCCACCGTCCGACCCGAGCAACTTTCTCACTGAGATCGAGGCTAAGACCCTCGCCGACCGGCCTCCGACCAACCCCGCAATGCAATGGACCTTCAGGCTGGGGTAGCGTATCCTCGGCGCAACGGCGACGTCACCGTCAGGCGTCGGTGACGTGGAACGAGTTCATCGTCCTTGGTCGGCGCCGGTTTGCACCGGCAAGTTAACGAGCGCGGTGAGCTTGCGGTCCAGCTGTTCGGAGATTCCGCTCGGACTGGAGGCAATCGGATGGCTTATGAGCCTGACCGTCAGCTGGATGCAGCGAGGACACCTGAGCCGTGGGATCGAGTGGTGACGGAAGCCGCCCCGCGCGAGCACATCGTGCAGCTGTATCAAGACCAGGATTTTCTCAACCGCGCCGTCTGCCGGTTCGCCGGTGCTGCTCTCGCGAACGGCGAGGGCATCATCCTTGTGCCAACGCTCCGCCATTGGAACGCCTTTCGCCCACGCCTCGAGGCCGAGGGTGTGGATGTCGACGCGGCGCGAGAACGCGGACAACTAACGGTGGTTGACGCCGACGACACGCTACCCCGCTTCATGCGGGACGGAATGCCGGATTCGCCTGTATTCCTCGGCCTTGCTGCGGAGGTCATTAGAAAGGCACGTGCTGGAGGGCGCTACAAGACGGTGCGTTGGTGGGGAGAGATGGTCAACGTCCTGTGGGAGCGTGGGGACGTGGCCGCCAGCATGAACCTCGAAGACCTGTTCGATCAGCTAGGCGAGGAGCAGAACGTCGCGCTCTTCTGTTCGTTCTTGATGGACAATTTCGACGGCGAAGTCCATACGCACATGCTGCCAAGGCTCGGTACGAATCACTCTCACCTTATCCCAGTGGACGATTACGCTCGCCTCGAGCGCGCTGTGGCGGATGCGCTGCGGGAGACGGTCGGCGCGGACCAGGCCCGTGTCCTTGAAGATCGGCTGCTGTCGGATTATCGGGAGCCATTCAACATGCCGCGCGGCCAGGCGTTGCTGCTGGCATTGCGTCAGTTTCACCCGACCGTTGCCGATCCGGTGCTGCTGCGGAGCCGCAACCTTTACACGGCTGTAAGCGCCGCCTGATGACGGCGCCGCGCGTTACGCCCGGTGGCCGCTGGACCGGTTACCACGGGGTCAATGGTGACCACGCGGACGTAAACACGGCCGCGACTGATCTCATTAACATCCTTGATGCCGTTGAAGTTCCCATCGTTGTCCTGCGACGAGACTTCAGCGTCGCCTGCTTCAACAGAGCGGCGGCGGATGTACTTGGCCTTTCGCCGTCGGACATCGGTCGGGCGTCCCGCGATATCTCGGTGTTCGCCGGCTGTCCACGCTTGGAACAGCAATGCGACGAGGTTGTCGCTGGTGGAGCGGCATCGCGGGTTGATCTTCGCGACGGGGACAACTGGTTCGTTGTTCGGATTTCCCCGTCCACGAGCAGCGGCCGGCAGGTCACCGGCAGTGTGTTGACCTTCACTGATGTGACCGCCTTCCGCGCGAGCATGAGCAGCGCCATCTACGAACGCGAGTGCACGAAGACGATCTTCAACACGGTCCGCGATCCTCTGGTGGTGCTGGGCGCTGATCAGCGAATCGAGTCGGGCAATCGGGCCTTCTACACGATGTTCGAGGTCTCTCGCGATGAAGCGCAAGCCGCCCCGCTCTACGAACTCGGGAACGGCGCCTTTGAAGCTGCCGCGCTGCGTGAGCAGCTCGAAGAGATGCTTGCCGGGAGTCGCGCGTTCCGCCCCGTTGAGGTGGACGACGTCGCCACGGCAAAGGGTCGACGGGCGCTAACCCTCGACGCCCATCCATTGTCTTTCCCAGGCCATTCCGAGCGCAGGGTTCTGGTCACGTTCCATGACATTACGGCACGCAAACAGGCTGAAGCGGCCAAGGATCTGCGTTCGGAGGAGGAGTTGCGTCGCAGCGAGGCGTTTCTCGCAAGGGGTCAACGCCTCAGCTTGACCGGCAGCTTTTCTTGGAAGGTGGCGTCCGACGAAATCGCGTGGTCAGACCAGCTCTATCGCATCTATGGCCTTGAGATCGGGGTGCCCGTCACGCTCGAACTGGTCCGTACCCGTGTCCATCCGGAAGACGTCGCCTTGCTCGAGGAGATGGTCCAGAAGGGCCGGGAGGGAAGGGACAACTTTGAAGGGCAGTACCGCTTGGTGATGCCCGATCACTCGATCAAGTACCTGCATGTGGTTGCTCATGCGACCCGGGACCAGGACGGTCGCCTGGAATACATCGCTGCGGTTCAGGATCTGACGGAGCGCCGGACGTCGGAAGAAGCTCTTGCGAAGGCAAGATCGGAACTTGCGAAGGTCGCCAGAGTCACGAGCCTCGGCGTGCTTACAGCGTCGATCGCACATGAGGTCAACCAGCCGCTCTCGGGCATCATCACGAACGCCGGTACGTGCCTCCGCATGTTGGATACCAATCCTCCGAACCTCCAGGGCGCGTGCGAAACCGCGAGGCGAACCATCCGCGATGGCAACCGTGCGTCCGATGTCATCACACGGCTGCGTGCTCTGTTCAGCAACGAGGAGTTGACGCTCGAGTTCCTGGATCTGAATGAGGTCACGCGGGAGGTGATAGCGCTGTCGCTAAGCGATCTTCAGAGAAGCCGGGTCGCTCTTCAGTCGCAGTTCGCCGAGGATCTCCCGACCATCGCCGGCGATCGGATCCAGCTCCAGCAGGTGATCCTGAACCTGCTCCGCAACGCCTCCGACGCGATGGCTGATGTGCACGATCGCCCGCGACGATTGGCGATCAGAACCGAACTGGAGGCTGGCGATCGTGTGCGTCTGAGCGTGCGGGATGCCGGCGTGGGCGTGAACCCCCGAAGCATGACTAAGCTGCTCGACGCCTTCTACACGACGAAGGCCGACGGCATGGGCATCGGGCTCTCTGTGAGCCGCTCCATCATCGAGAGACATCATGGCCGTCTCTGGGCAGAGCCGAACGATGGTCCAGGGGCCACCTTCTCGTTTTCCATTCCCGGTGGTCCGGAAGGCGATACGGCCATCGCACCTGTAGCGAGACAGCCGTGACGGGCAAGCGTTCACTGGTGGTGTCGATCGTCGACGACGACGAGTCCGTGCGCGAGTCGCTGCCAGATTTGATCCGGCAGTTCGGTTTTGCGGTTGGGGCGTTCTCATCGGCCGAAGCGTTTCTAGCGTCCGACGTCGTCAGCGAGACGAGTTGTCTGCTCCTCGACATCGCGATGCCGGGCATGTCCGGACCCGCGCTTCAGGAGGAACTGAGACGTCGGCGGCAGGAGGTCCCGATTGTGTTCATCACCGCCCAAGGCGACGAGACAATCCGTCCGCAACTGCTCGCGCGCGGTGCAGTTGAGTGCCTGTTCAAGCCGTTCAGCGAGGCGGTCCTTCTGGATGCGATCACGGCCGCCCTTCATTGGCCAGTTGGCGCGGCGTGAATTTACCTGGCGAAGCAGGCGGGGAAACGGGCATACCAGCTATCCCGGGCGACACCCCGGTCGTGTTCGTCGTCGACGACGACGTGTCGGTGCGGGAATCGCTGGAGTTGCTGATCCTGTCCGCCGGCTGGCAGCCGGAGACCTTCGCGTCGGCGGAGGACTTCCTCGCACGTTCGCGCATCGAGGGTCCGAGCTGCGTCGTTCTCGACGTGACACTTCCGGATATCAATGGTCTTGATCTCCAGAAGCGCATCGTCGACCGAGCAGATATGCCGATCATCTTCATCACGGGTTATGGCGACGTGCCGACCACGGTCCAGGCGATGAGGGCTGGTGCAGTGGAGTTCTTGACCAAGCCATTCGGCGATGACGTGTTGCAGAGTGCCATCAGGCAGGCCATCGAGCGCAGCCGCAGTGCGCTTGCTCACGAGGCCGAATTGCGACCGCTTCGGGAGTGTCTGGCCTCGCTCACGCCGCGCGAGCGGGAGACCATGGCCTTGGTCGTCTCCGGCCTGTTGAACAAGCAGATCGCAGCCGAACTCGGTATCAGCGAGATAACGGTGAAGGCCCACCGGGGCCGAGTGATGCGCAAGATGCGTGTCGATTCTCTCGCGGACCTGGTGAGAGTCGCTGCAGCACTCGACGTCCCGCTCGTCGCGCACGCCTGATACCAAGGTATCGACCAACACTATCGTGCAATAGACCGCGTTCACCTATGCGCGTAGGTTCGATCTCCGAATCACTCTTCAGCTGGTCAGAGAAAGCGTCGGGTGCAGTCGGATGCCTGCAGAGGGGACCGCGTTGTACGCGAGATCGAATGGCGACGCTGAGCCGCCTCTTCGTGGTCGGCGCCGCGTATGCCACGCCTTCTATCGACTGCTGGAGAGCCTGCGGGCGGGTCAGAGTCAGGTGCTGGTCTTGCGTGGCGAGGCGGGGGCCGGCAACTCGGCGTTGCTGGAGCACCTTGTGGGAAGGGCGTCCGAGTGTCGCATCGTGCGAGCGGCAGGCGTTGAGTCCGAGATGGAGCTCGCGTATGCCGGTTTGCATCGACTTTGCGCCCCCGTCGTTGATCGCCAGGACCGGCTGCCCGCACCGCAGCGCGATGCGCTCGCGACGGTATTCGGACTGCACGCAGGCCCAGCGCCCAACCCGTTCCTGGTCGGGCTCGCCACGCTGACGCTTCTCACCGCGGTCGCCGAGCAGCAACCGCTCGTCTGCATCGTCGACGACGCACATTGGCTAGACCAGCCCTCGGTGCAGATCCTCGGCTTCGTCGCTCGCCGCCTGGGCGCCGAGCGCGTTGCGATCGTGTGCGCTGCCCGCACTGACATCGGAGACCACGTCCTTGGTGGGCTCCCCGAGTTGCACATCTGCGCGCTGAACGACGGCGATGCACGCGCCCTGTTACTCGACAACGTGCACGGCCCGCTCGATGCGGCCGTCTGTGACCAGATCGTCACGGAGAGCCACGGCAACCCGCTTGCGCTGCTGGAGCTGCTGCGCACCTGGAACGCGGCAGCACTCGCAGGCGGGTTCGGTCTTCCCGGCAGCGAGCCGGTGGCTGGCAAAGTCGAAAGGCGATACGCACGACGTCTCGAGCAACTCCCGTCCGATACCCAGCTTCTCGTCCTCGCCGCCGCCGCCGATCCGCTGGGCGACCCCGTGCTCCTCCACCACAGCGCGGGGACGCTCGGCCTGGTCATGGCGGCGGCGAACCCTGCGGTGGACGCCGGGCTGCTGAAGATCGGGCGGCGTGTGGAGTTCGCTCACCCACTCGTTCGATCCGCCGCGTATCGCACAGCTGCAGCGCACGACCGCCAACGCGTTCATCGCGCCCTCGCTGAAGCCACCGACGTCGAGACGGATCCAGACCGGCGCGCCTGGCACCGAGCCCACGCTGCACCGGGCCCTGACGAGAAGATCGCCGCCGAGCTCGAGCGCTCGGTCGGCCGGGCGCAGGCTCGCGGCGGCGTCGCGGCGGCGGCGGCGTTCCTACAGCGTGCCGTCGCGTTGACGGTCGAGCCGGCCCGACGCGCGGAGCGCGCGCTTGCGGCGGCACAGGCGAGCATGCAAGCCGGCGCGTTCGGCGCGGCACTCGGGCTCCTGGTCACGGCGGAAGCCGGACCCCTCGACGAGTTCCAGTGCGCGCGAGCAGACCTGGTGCGCGCCCATGTAGCGTTGCACTTGGATCTCAGCAGCGACGCTGTGCCGCTGCTTCTGAAGACGGCAAGTCGGCTCGAGCCGTTCGACCCGGGGCTCGCGCGCGAGACCTACCTTGCCGCCTGGGGCGCTGCCAGCATCGCGGGCCACCTCGCAGGAGGTGGAGTCCGGCTGGAGATCGGCCGCGCCATGCAGTCGCTCCCCCCGACAGATGGCGGTACTAGCCCCCTCGATTTGCTGCTGGACGGTCTCGCACTGCTGGCCACCGACGGACACGGTGCCGCGGCTTCGACCTTGCAGCGGGCAGCGAACGCGCTCACCGACATCCCGGTTGATGACGTCCTACGGTGGGGCTGGATGGCCACAGACGCGAGATGCCTCGTGTGGGACATCGAAGGCATGCTCAGATTCTCAGCGCGACACGTTCAGCTCGTCCGCGACGCCGGCGCGCTCGCGCAGCTGCCCCTCCACCTCTGGCACTTAGGCGTCGCGACCGCATGGATCGGCGACCTTGCCGGTGCCGCCTCGCTCGTGGCCGAGAGCGACAGCGTCGCGGCGGCCACCGGGAGCCAGATCGCACCCTACGCCGCCCTTCGCCTCGCCGCACTGCGGGGGGATGAGGTCGGGTGCTCCGCGCTCGTCGCAGTGGCAGTCGAGCAAGCGAGAGGGCAAGGGCAAGGAACGGCGGCGGTCCATGCGCAGTGGGCGGCCGCGGTCCTTTACAACGGCCTCGCCCGTTATGAAGAGGCGGAATCGGCTGCGCGGCAAGCCACGTCAGACGGCGTCGACCCGTGCACGTTCACATGGGCGCTGCCCGAGCTCGTCGAGGCCGCCGCACGCGGAGGGCACGGCGAGCTCGCACGCTATGCGCTCGAGCGGCTGTCGGAGACGGCAGAATCCTGCGGCAATGATTTCGCCCTCGGCGTCGAGGCGCGCTGCCGGGCGCTGCTGAGTGACGGGGCGACCGCTGAGGAGCTGTATCGCGAAGCGATTGAGCTGTTGGGCCGCACGCGGCTCCGTCCGGAGCTCGCCCGTGCGCACCTGCTCTACGGCGAGTGGTTGCGTCGCGAGAACCGCCGCGCCGACGCCCGAGAGCAGTTGCGCGCGGCGCTCGAGATGTTCGCCACGATAGGCATGGAGGCATTCGCCGAACGCGCACGCGGTGAGCTTCTGGCGACCGGCGAGAAGGTGCGCAAGCGCACGGTGGAGACGCGCGACGATCTGACCGCCCAGGAGCGACAGATCGCGCGGCTGGCCCGCGAAGGCCTGTCGAATCCGGAGATCGGCGCGCGGCTCTTCCTCAGCCCGCGGACCGTGGAGTGGCACCTGCGCAACGTGTTCAACAAGCTTGGAATCCGGTCGCGACGGGAGCTGGCCGGCGCATTGGCGAGCACCGACTCCAAAATAGCCTCAGCCCGATCTCAGGTGGCGTGGACCGGTTCGGCAACGGCCCCGATGGCCCGAGATGGAGGCGGAACCGCTGTCACTGCGCCCCGCCAGAAGTGTGTGAGCGTCGCGTGCGGACGATGAACACCCTCCCGTGCAGCGCGGCGACTACTCGCGCCCGCCAAACAGCTCAAGGAAGAACAGGAACACGTTTAATGTTTATGACGTCGAGGAATATGCCCGCGGCGATCGGGACCGCACTGTCGATGCCCGAGCGCCGCAGCCGGTTGAAGTCAAAGATCGTGTACGCGCCGAAGACCACAAGGCCAGCGACGGCATAGATCACATTCGCATGTGGGATCGAGACGAAGATCGCGACGATCCCGAAACCGATCAACGCCCAGAACAGACCTCGCGCCCAGGAGGACAGGTCACGGCGGGTCGCGTACCCAACAGACCCCAACAACGCCACGAACGCGGCCGTGGCTCCCGCGGCCTGCCAGAGCGCTGCGGGGTTCGCGTCCGCATAGGCATTGATGCCCGGGCCGACCGCCAGCCCCAGCAACAGCCCCAGCGCGAACAGCAGCGTGATCGCGAGCTGCTCGCGTCCCTGGACCGAGGCGAGATTGAGACCGATGATGCAAACGAACGAGCCGACAAAGAAGGCGACCCCGACACCACCGTTCAGGTTGCGGCCGATGTAGGCGCCAACCGCCAGGCAGCCGACCGTGAAAGCGACGAGCACCAAAACTTGACCGAAAACCGCACGGGAGCCATACCGGGCTGCGGCGGAGGAGCCGGTCGCCAGCCGACTCGTACTCCGCGGTACCTGGGCTGCGCCCTGATTGGACCTGTCAATGCTCACGATGCTGCTCCTCTGATCGTTGGACAAGGGTCGTGTTGGCTTGCGCCGGCAACCTGCACAGGGGCGGACCGAGATCTTCTGCGCGTGTGACGTCGGATACGTCGCCGCCCTGGTCAGCGCCGTGATCGGCGAGTCCTGCGTTGCCATCGCGGTTGGGCGACGTGGCGGAGCCACGAGCGACTTGGGCCACGAGGAGAGCAGACGAGTCAAGGCGTCGTTGCGACAAGCGCTCGGCGCCATCGAGATCGTTGGTGTTCACGGCATGTACCTGATCTCACGCGTCGGGAAGCGCCTCAACCACGCGCCGTCCGAGATGCCGCTCGAGGTCGCTGTCGACTCCCAGCCCAAGCCCTTCGAGCCGGGCGTGCCGCGCCTGCTGCGCAGGGCGTCCTGACAGCTCGAAGAAGTCGGCCAGCGCCGGCGGAAGCTCGGTCTCGGCCGGCAGCGTCACCTGGTCGACATAGGACTTCGTGCGCGCCAGCGCCTCATGATCGAAACGTGCGAGTCGTACGGCGATGGCCTCGACCTCGTCGTCGAGCTGGTCGTCGGCGATCACTCGATTGACATATCCGTACTGCGCCGCGCGCGGGCCGTCGAGATCGTCGGCGACGAGGAGGATCTCGAGCGCCCGGCCCCGACCCGCCAGCCGAGCGAGCCGGGCCATTGGACCGCCACCGGGGACCAGACCCGTTGCGACCTCGACTTGGCCCAGCAGCGCATTCTCCTGCGAAGCGAAGCGCAGATCGCAGGCGAGCACGAACTCGCTCCCGGCGCCACGGGCGCACCCGCGGATCGACGCGATGCTGACCACGGGGGCCCGGGACAGACGGACAAGGAGATCGAGCCAGGCATGCATTCCGGTCGGGCCTCGTGGCAGCTCCGCGGTCCGACTCGGGTCATGCTCGGCGTCGTAGTGGGCCAGATAGAAATCGGGGTTGGCGCTGTCGAAGACGACGACGTTGAGGTCCGGGTCCTGCTCGATGAGACCGACGAGCTCCGCGAGCTCCGCGACCGTCGTGGCTGTGATCGTGTTGATCGGTGGGTGATCGAACGTCACCCGGCAGTAGCCGCGGCTACGACGATCGACGCTCATGTGCGTCCAGGAGCACGACCACGATTCCGAACCGCGTCCGTTGGTGGAAGGGTTGATGTTGAAGCTGGACACGACGACCTCCTGGGATTGGATTGGCATCTACGACTGGTGGCTTTCTGTGGCTGCCGTGGGCCGGGCGAGCCTCACCACGCGCCGGCGCGGGGTGAGGCGGGTGGGACGACGATGTGCTTGACCTCGGCCATGTAGCGTCCGGCCGCTGCGGAGGCTTCCTCCGGGACGCTCCCGCTCTGGCGAGGGTCCATGTACGCCGCGTACCAGTCCCACCAGTCGTGGCGCTGGGGCGACGGCCTCGAATGAGCCGTGATGCCCGGCCGTCTCGTGAAGGAGCTCTGCAAGAGCCGCAACGTCCATCTCAGTCCTCCAAATCCCGGCTAGGGAGCCGTGTCGTGGTCTTCTGGAGCAGTCAGCCGTTCCCCCGATCGAACTGGCAATGCTTACGCCGGTGCTGCTCGCCCTGACCTCCATTGAATGATGTGGGCGGCAGAGTCGCGCGTCCTGTCCCACTTCGCCCCAGTGCACTCCCTGGGTCGGGACCCTGGGATGAGTCATCAACACTCGCGTTGTTGAAGCGGTCCCCGCGGCGGCTTGTGAGCTCACCCGACGGCGTCAACGGTGCCCTGCCTCATAGAGCGGCCAAGGAGGAGGGCGAGACGGCTGGCGCCGAGGCAGAACTGGCTTCTGAGCGGCAGATCACCCCGGGAGCAACCCCAGGGAGCGAGCCCCAGGGACCGAAACCCAGGTACCGAAACCCAGGGTCTCGACGGGGGCGACGTTCACGCCAGCCGTTCAGGCTTCGTGGCGTCATCCACCACCCTCTAAGGAGGACCCGCATGGCTGTCACCACCGAGACGTCATCGGCCACCACAGCGATCCGACCGTTCAAGGTCGAGATCTCTGAGGCGGACATTGACGACCTGCGTGCGCGCATCGCCGCAACCCGCTTCCCTGAGAAGGAACCCGTCGAAGATCCCACCGTGCATCCGTTGGGAGACAATGTCCCGCCGCAGGGCGTCGAGCTGGCGACGATGGAGGCACTCGTGCGCTACTGGGGCACCGAGTATGACCTCCGAAGGGTCGAAGCGCGGCTCAACGCCCTGCCCCAGTTCCTGACCGAGATCGACGATCTCGATATTCACTACATCCACGTCAAGTCGCGTCATGAGAACGCGCTGCCGGCGATCCTCATCCACGGCTGGCCTGGCTCGGTCGTCGAGATGCTGAACGTCGTCGGCCCGCTCACCGACCCGACCGCACACGGCGGTAGCGCCGATGACGCGTTCGATGTCGTGATTCCGTCGATTCCGGGCTACGGGTTCTCCGGCAAGCCGACCACGAGCGGCTGGGGTCCCGTCCGCGTCGCGAGTGCATCGGTTGAGCTGATGAAGCGCCTCGGCTACACGCGCTTTGTCGCGCAAGGCGGCGACTGGGGCGGGGTGATCGTGGATCTCATGGGCGTACAGGCACCCCCGGAGCTGCTCGGCATCCACTCGAACATGCCGGGCGTTCTCCCACCCGAGATCGCAAGCCGGTTCGCGCCGGTGGTCGCTCAGCCGGCTCCGGCCGGGCTCTCGGCCGAAGAGCAGCGCTGCTACGAGCAGGTCAGCTACGTGTATGCGAAGGGGATCGGCTACGGCGTCCAGATGCTCCTGCATCCGCAGACGCTGTACGGGATCGCCGACTCGCCCGCCGGGCTGGCCTCCTGGATCGCGGACCACGACGCCCAGAGCTACCTGGACATCACCAGCGCCTTCGTGGACGGTTCCCCCGTCGGCAACCTGACGCGCGACGAGGTGCTCGACAACATCACGCTGACGTGGCTGACCAACACGGGGGTCTCCTCGGCGCGTCTGTACCACGAGAACGCGTTTGGCTTCTTTGACGCCAAGGGCGTGTCCGTGCCGGCCGCGGTGACCGTGTTTCCGAAGGAGCTGTATCACGCTCCGCGGAGCTGGACAGAGCGCGCGTATCCCAACCTGATCTACTACAACGAGGTCGACCGAGGCGGGCACTTCGCCGCCTGGCAAGAGCCACAGCTGTTCTCCGAAGAGCTCCGTGCGGCGTTCCGGTCGCTGCGCTAGAAGACGATGTTCGAGCGGTTGCATATGCCTCCGTTCGCCGGGGCGGCCGAGTGGCTCAACTCAGAGCCACTCGGCCCCGCCGAGCTGCGCGGCCACGTCGTCCTGGTGAACTTCTGGACGCTGACGTGCATCAACTGGCTGCGCCAGGAACCGTACGTCCGCGCGTGGTCACGGGCATACCGGGACGACGGGCTGATCGTGATCGGCGCCCACACGCCGGAGTTCACATTCGAGCACGAGATCGACCGCGTCCGGCAGGCGACAAGAGAGCGAGAGATCGACTACCCGGTCGCGGTTGACAGCAACTACGCGATCTGGAGCGCCTTTGCCAACAACTACTGGCCGGCGCTGTACTTCATCGACAAGGAGGGGATCATCCGCGATGAGCACTTCGGTGAAGGGCGCTACGAGCAATCCGAGCGCCTGATCCAGCAGCTGCTAGGAGTCGAGCGCGGGCTCGTGCCCGTCGAAGGGGTGGGCGTCGAAGCGCCAGCCGACTGGGACCATGTGCGCACACCCGAGACCTATCTCGGGTACGGGCGCAGCGAACGGTTCTCCTCAGCCGACGGCGCGGCGTTCGACGAACCCCACGCCTACGAGCTCCCCGAGTGGCTGCGCGTCAACCACTGGGGCCTCGACGGCGAGTGGACGATCGGGCGTGAGAACGTCGCGCTCGAACAGCCCGGCGGGAGCATCGCCTACCGCTTCCACGCCCGCGACGCACACGTCGTACTGTCCTCCCGAGCGCGAGAGCCGATTGCCTTTCGTGTGCTCCTCGACGGCAAGGCGCCGGGCCCGTCACACGGCGTCGACGTCGACGAGGACGGGAACGGGCTGCTCCGGGACGGTCGCCTGTACCAACTCGCG
>JADGPN010000493.1 GCA_017882465.1 Solirubrobacteraceae bacterium | reverse complement strand
GATCGCCGGTCGGCCAGACCAACAGCACGGGACAGCGGATCTCGTCCAGGCGCTCGGCTGGCGCGCCGACGATGGATGCGAGCAGCCCAGGGAGGACTGTGCAACCGGCGAGTGCTCGCAGCCGGTAGGCGGCTCTCTAGGGGGCGCCAAATTCCTCGCGTGAGTGGGAGTCCCAAATCAATTGCCGCAGCCTGAAAGCTCGAGCGCGGCGCCTCAAGCGCGGCCAGCCGGCGCATCCCGTGCGGGTGCTTCTCGGCCGGCAGATTGAGCTGCGCGTCGGCTGGATAGAGATTCTCCCGCGCTCGCGCACGGTAGCCAAGCCGCCTGACCTCGACCTCGCCGAAGACGGTCTCAAGCGCCCGCTCATGGCCACGCTCAACGTTGGACCGGCGCGCCCCGTCGCAACCGACCACCAGCTCCAGGCGGGGCTCGCCGGCGGCGCGCAGATCGAGATGATCCTGAAGCAACGCGCGGAGCAGCTCCCGGCCGTCCTCCTCCAGACGCGCCTCCAGCTCAGCGTGCTCAAGCCCCCGCGCCTGCTCGCCAGACAGCCAGCAGGCCAGCGCACAGAACCGCTCGGCCGAGCGCGCGAACCCCTCGACCGCGCACGAATCAAACGACGCGTCGACCGACGCGCTGGCCACCCCATCCACGGACGGTGCTCCTGGCGGTGGCTCGCTCACCGGCGCATAAGCTTGGCCTGCGCGAGAGAGAATGTCGAGAAGATCGGGAGCCACGTGGCCACCTCCATGGTCGACGCTCGGTGCTTATAACGCCGACTGTCGCCATCGCCACGCCGTCACCTTCCCGTACCCAGGCCAGCCTATCGATGATTCACCCGTTAGCTGGGTCAAAAGTTCCCGCGGACAGGCCATCTTCTACTTCACTCCAGAAGACCCGCACCCATTTGAATCAGGTGCCGATGGCGGCGTTGCTCGGCCGCCATGCAGGAGGCCAGCGGCAGGTGGAGGGCCGCCCTGCGAGGCCGCGCAGGACGTAGTGTGGCGCGGCTCGGGGTGCGGACCGTGATCCCCCACGACGTTGCCGATTCCACGACGCACAGGAGCCGAACGCTACGCGACCTGAGCCAAATGGATAGGGCGTCGCCGGCAAAGCAGGGAAGATGCCCGCGTCGGCAACTGCCCTGCATCGTGGCGATTGCAGGCATCCCCGGCGGCGGACCTCTCCGTGGCGGTGCTCTTGTCGGCGTGGATGCTCGCCGCGATGATGGGGCTCGGGCTGGAGCGGGCGTCTGCGGCGCGGCTTCCTGAGCGGCGGTCGGCGTCGCGCGATGAAGCCTCAAAGGGGTGCGGTGCCCGCTCCGGATCAATTCCTCGACCCTCATTGGTGACCGCGAGGATCGCCTGATCGCGGCGAGCGGCTACCTCGACGTGCACGGGGCGTGCCCGCGGAGTGTGGAGCTGAGCTGCTGCGAGTAGATTGGCCGCCA
The DNA here is from genome assembly GCA_017882465.1 of Solirubrobacteraceae bacterium. Lineage (GTDB taxonomy): Bacteria > Actinomycetota > Thermoleophilia > Solirubrobacterales > Solirubrobacteraceae > Palsa-465. The sequence continues at coordinate 2,137 of JADGPN010000493.1, read as the reverse complement.
CCTCGCGCGATCCTGATCGTCGCCCACGACCAGCAGCGGACCGTGCTCGTGCACGGTGACGGGGTGCTCGGGATCGCGCGCTCGGGCGTCTTCGGCGGCGTCGAGCGCTATCTGCGCCGAGTGGTGTCCTGGCACTCCCTCTCTTCGTGACCTGCATGGCCGACCGGGACAGGGAGAGCGTGCTGCCTCCGTGCGGGCGATGGGCCTGGCAGGTCGCGCGGGGCGCGCGGCCGACTCCCGCGGTGCTTAGCTTAGTGATGCGAGGGACCCTCGGCGGCTGCGCGGCAGGGGGCGCCCTCCGGAGTTCCCGGCATCGAAAACAGTGGGAACTACCGATTCGGGACGGCGTCGGCGGCTGGGATCATGAACCAAGACGGAGGTCGTCACGTTGCCTGCTCGCGTCTGTTTGGTTGCATTTTCGAGGCAAGAGGTTGATCCTCAGCGCAGGAGTTGGTGTTCTTGCGCCGCTGGGCCTCGTGATGCATTGTTGTGCTGCTCCAGCCGGGTCGCGGTGGGCGCCAAGCGCCGGCTGTCATTCAAGAGAGCCTGTCTTTCGGGTCTCAGTGGAGGGTTGAGTCATGGGAGTAGAGGATCAAGCACCGTCCGCGGCTGAGGTTGCGGAGGCTGGGCTGTCGGAGGCGCAGATCGCGGTTCACTGGCGTGAGGAGGAGTACTACCCCCCACCGCCGGCGTTCGTCGCGCAGGCGAACGCTAGCGATCCGGCGATCCTCGAGCGGTTCAGTGAGGAGCATTTCCCGGACTGCTTCATCGAGTACGCGGAGATGCTGCTGTGGGATCGTAAGTGGGACACGGTGCTCGACACTAGCGATCCGCCGTTCTGGAAGTGGTGGGTCGGCGGGCGTTTGAACGCGTGCGTGAACTGCGTTGACCGGCACCTGGAGTCTCGTGGCGGCAAGAACGCGCTGATCTGGGTGCCCGAGCTCGAGGACGAGGACACGCAGGAGATCACCTACGAGGAGCTCCACCGCCGCGTGAACGAGTTCGCCGCGTTGCTCAAGGAGTTCGGGGGGGTGAAGACCGGCGACCGGGTGACGTTCCACCTGCCGATGGTGCCTGAGCTGCCGGTGTCGATGCTGGCGTGCGCCCGCATGGGTGTGATCCATTCGGAGGTGTTCGGTGGGTTCGCCGGGGCTGCGTGTGGTCACCGGATCGCCGACTCGCAGAGCAAGATTCTCGTGACGATGGACGGCTACTATCGCAACGGCGAGCTGATCGACCATAAGCAGAAGGCCGACGAGGCTGTCGCGGCAGCGCACAAGGAGGGCATGGAGATCGAGAAGGTGCTTGTCTGGAGGCGTCACCCGGATCGGTACTCATCGAAGACGCCGATGGTCGAGGGGCGAGACTTCTTCATCGACGAGCTGCTGGCGGACTATCGCGGGAGGGCGGTCGAGCCGGTCTCGATGCCGGCCGAGGCGACGCTGTTTCTGATGTACACGAGCGGTACGACCGGCCGGCCGAAGGGCGCCCAGCACTCGACGGGCGGCTACCTGTCCTATGTCACGGGCACGTCGAAGTACTACCAGGACATCCATCCCGACGACACGTATTGGTGCTTTGCTGACATCGGCTGGATCACCGGCCATTCGTACATCGTGTACGGGCCGCTGTCGCTCGGGACGACGAGCGTCATGTACGAGGGCGTCCCGACGTATCCGGACCCGGGACGGCCGTGGCGGATCGCGGAGCAGCTCGGGGTGGACATCTTCCACACCGCGCCGACGACGATCCGGATGCTGCGCAAGCTCGGGCCGGACGAGCCGGCCAAGTACAGCTACCACTTCAAGACGATGACGACCGTCGGTGAGCCGATCGAGCCCGACGTGTGGCGTTGGTACTACGAGTTCGTCGGCAAGGGCGAAGCCGCGATCACCGACACCTGGTGGCAGACCGAGAACGGTGGCTTCCTCGGCAGCACGCTGCCCGGGCTGCAGCCGATGAAGCCCGGGAGCTGCGGGCCGGGCGTACTGGGCATCTACCCGGTGATCTACGACGAGACCGGCGACGAGGTACCGAGGGGGAGCGGCAAGGCGGGCAACATCTGCATCCGCAACCCGTGGCCCGGGTCGTTCCTGACGATCTGGGGCCAGCCCGAGCGGTACGTCGACACCTACTA
>JADGPN010000492.1 GCA_017882465.1 Solirubrobacteraceae bacterium | reverse complement strand
GGTCGCCCTTCCCGATCACCCGGGCCATGATATACATGCACGGCAATCATCGGGGAGTGGCGCCGTTCTCTCATTCAAGCTGGAATCGCTGGCGCTGACCCGGAGAGTCCTGGAGGGAGTCAAAATGGCCGCCTTCGCCGTGAGCCTCGGCGGGGTCGAGAGCATCATCTCCTACCCGGCGCGGATGTCCCACGCGGCAATGCCCCCTTTGACGTTCACGGCGTCGAGCCCGGCCTTGGTCGCAGTCCGGGTGACGATCGCGCTACGGCTTCCCGACCGGCACAGAAACGCGACCGGGTGATCGCGATCTAGCTCGCCGAGCTTGGCGGGCAGTTGTGCGAGCGGTATGTGCCGCGCGCCCTTGACCCGGGTTTCGCTCAGCTCTGAGGGTTCGCGGACGTCGATCAGCTGAAGCTCGCCGCGGGCCAGTGCGGCGGCGGCGTCGCTAGGAGTCAGCGACTTCGAGCGAGAGAACAGGATCAAGCCTCCAGATCGGTTAGTGGAGGGTGGTTCGTTTGATCGTGAGGACCCTGACCTGGGCGCGAAACGTGTCCAAGCCAGGGTGTGCTTCGTGCGTGGGCCAACGCCTTACGCGTGTCCGAAGGTGACCTCGGGGAGCACCCGGTGTGCCCAGCGCGGCAGGTACCAGGCCCATTTGCCCATCAGGCGCAGCAGGACCGGGAGCAGCAGCAGTCGGATCAGCATGGCGTCGAGCAGCACGGCGACGCCGAGGATGATCCCCATCTCCTTCGGGGGGAGGGGTCCGGAGAGGGCGAAGGTGAGGAACACGGCGACCATGACTGCGCCGGCGGCGAAGATCACGCGCCCGGAGTGCGCGAGGCCGCCGATCATCGCCTCCTTGGGGTCGTGGGTGCGGTCCCAGTGCTCCTTGGCGCTTGAGAGCAGGAACACGGTGTAGTCCATCGAGATCGCGAAAATCATCGCGAAGAAGAACACGGGCCCCCACGCATCGAGGAAGCCCTGCGGCTGGAATCCGAGCAGCGAGTGCAGGGCGCCGTCCTGGAACACGAGCTTGGCGACGCCGAACGCGGCGCCGACGGCCAGCAGGTTGGTCAGTACGCCGACGGCGGCGAGCAGCGGCGCCTGCAGCGCGATCAGCAACAGCAGGAACCCGAGTCCGAGGACCACGCCGATCACGAGCGGGGTCTTGGCCGAGAGCGCGGCCTGGAGGTCGTGGTTCTCGGCCACCGCGCCGCCGATCACCGAGCCGGACGGGAGCTCGGCGCGGAGGCGGTCGATTGTCTGTCCGACGGCCGGGTTGGACGGATCCTGCTTGGGGATCGCGGTGATCAAGGCATAGCCGTTGCTTGTCTGTAGCGGCATCACGGCCGCGACCCCTGGGTCATGCTGCGTGATGGGGACGGCTTGCTTGCCAAGTTCGGCGGATGCCACGATCTGCATCGGTCCGGTGGAACCGGGTCCCATCGCGGCTTGCACCTGCTGGTAGCCAATCCGCGAGCTGTCAGAGGTCGGGACGACCTTGATCGACGGCATTGCGGTGTTGAGCTGGGTGACCGGGATCGCCAGGCCGATCAGGACGGCCAGCGCGACGGCGCCGTAGACGAGCGGTCGCTTCCAGAGGCGCTCGCCCCAGGCGGCGAACCGAGCCGAGCGGTGCTCACCGGAGTGCGCCCAGCGCAGCGCGAGCTTGTGCACGCGCGGGCCGAGCTTCGCCAGCACGGCCGGGAGCAGCGTCAGCGTCGCCGCGAGGACGAACAGCACGGCGAGCATGATCCCGAGGCTCATCGACCGGAAGGCGGGGCTGGGGACGAGCATCACCGCGCTGAGCGAGATCAGGACCGTGACACCGGAGAACAGGACGGCTTTGCCGGCGGTGTCCATCGTGACCGCCGTGGCCTCCTCGGCTGAGAGCTTGGAGCCGAAGAGCGCCCCCCGGAAGCGGGACACCACGAACAGGGCGTAGTCGATCCCGAGCGCGAGCGCGAACATCAGCGCGAAGTTCATCGCCCAGATCGACACCGGCATGATCTTGGTGGCCAGGAACAGCGACCCGGCCGCCGCCAACAGACCGACCATGGTCAGCATCAGCGGCAGGCCGGCCGCGACGAGCGATCCGAACGCGAGCAGCAGGATCAGCAGCGTCACCGGCCACGAGATGACCTCGGACTTCAGCATCGCGGACCGGTTGGCAGCGTTGAAGTCAGACCACATCCCGGACGCGCCCGTGAGATGCACCTGCACGCCGGCGGCCGACAGCGCGGAGAGCTTGCCCTTCAAGCGGTCTGCCGCGACCACCATCGCGTTCGCGTCGCGCGCAGCTCCGGCCTGCACGATCGCGGCGTGCCCGTCGTGGGACACAGACACGCCGGGCGCCGGCGGGACCACGGTGCTGACCGCACGGTCGGCCCGCAGAGTCCGCTCAACGTTCGTGATCGCAGCCTGGAATGACGGATCGCTCACGGTCTTGGTTGGCGAGTAGACGACGGTCATCAGGCCGTAGCTCGACAGGCCCTTGAAGTTCTTGTCGATCAGCTGCCGAGCCTGCACCGACTGCGAGCCGGTCGTCTCCCAGCCGGCGCCCGACAGCGCCGTCTCCGCGCGCGGGGCGAAGAATCCGAGCACGACCGCGATCAGCAGCCAGGCGATCAGCACGACACGGAAGTGGGTCGCGGTGTAGCGGCCAAGGCGACCGATCGGCCCGAGCGTGCTCATCAGACCGTCACCTCCTCACGAGCCGTGCGCGGGGATGCGTCCTCGTGCTCGTCAGTCGGGTTGGGGTAGATCGCCGAGCGCAGCCGGCACGTGCGACGCAGCACGATCGACGCCGGACATGCGCCGAACACCACGTAGAGCCACTGATTCACGCCGACGAGCGCTGCGAGCAGCAGGAACCATTTCGACACGAACGCGCCGAGCGCGGCCGCGATCAGGGTCATGGTGCCGGCGAGCGCGAACAGCACCCGCTCCAAGGGCCAGCGCGACGGGGATCGGGGTTGGTTGCTCATCGGATTGCTCCTTCCTGGAGCACGGTGTCGGGTTCTCCTGTCGGGACGAGCTCGTCAAGCGCGCCGGCCAGCTGCTCAGCGCCCACGACGCCGGGGTAGGCGCCGATCACCTCTCCGTCGCTGATCACGACCAGCGTCGGGATCGAACGAACCTGGAAGGCGCTTGCGACGGTCGGCTGTTCGTCGACGTTGACCTTCGTGAAGCGGTACTGCGGCCGCAGTTGCGCGGCGCGTTCGAACTGCGGTGCCATCGTGCGGCACGGTCCGCACCACGGCGCCCAGAAGTCGATCACCAGGAGCCCTTCCTGGCGCATCGCGTCGCCGATCGTGTGTTGGGTGAGGGTTTCAATGTTGCTCATGGGATCTCCGATGTCCGGGTTCAGCCGACGAGGTGCCCGCGCTTGCGGGTGTGGATGAACATCTGCTCAAACGCGACCTTCGCCCAGTGCGCCTGCGGTCCGGCGATCAACTGGACATGACTCTCCTTGCGCCCGACACCGTCAAGCGATCACACGGGCTTCGAGGCCGCAAGGCCATTCAAGACTCTGCATCTCCACAACTGTACGCCTGTGTGTCTGACCTTAGCCGACCCGCGCGCGTC
>JADGPN010000491.1 GCA_017882465.1 Solirubrobacteraceae bacterium | reverse complement strand
CCCGGGCGACCGGTCCGTCGCCATTGCGATGACGCGCCGTGCGCCGCCGCCCGAGGTCAAAGCGATCCCGGTGTTGAATTGAGGCTGTCTGCGCGGGCAAGGGCTCGCGTAGGCTCGGAGGCTGAACCGAGGTCTGAGAAAGCGCCGGGATAAACCGGCATGGAGCAGGAGATGAGAGTTCTCTACATCGAAGGAGTAGCTATTCACGGTGGCCCTGAGCCGTGCGTCGGCCGTTCGCGAGGACGGCGGCGAAGCGTCGGTAGGGGTCGTGCAGGCCGGCTATTGAGCCGCGAAATCAGGGTTTCGGGGTGCCGACGCTGTTCAGACGAGCGGAAGGCAACATCGAGGGCGGCGTTATTTGCGAGCCGTTAGCGAACCCCGCGCGGTCGGAGAACCTGTGCATGCACGAAAGTCTCCATGCGCGAGAACCGGGAGATCCGACGATCACCCGTCTTGGTTGTTGGTTGAGGTGGGTCGTGCGGGGAAGGCCGAGGCCGTAATCCCGTGATGCACGATCGTCGGAAGTCGGACGGGCCCGTACTACCTGCGAAGCCGTCGAACAAGGCCGGGGATCCGGCTGCGGAGGCGGTGGAGGGAAGGGGCCCGGGCAAGGGAACGCGGCCAGCGAAACACGCCCCGGACGCAGCGCCGGTGTGAGCGTGTCAAGTGGGCTGGATCGCGTGCGCCAGGCAGCACGGAGGGACAAGGACGCGCGGTTCACCGCGCTTCTGCACCACGTGAGCGTCGACCGCTTGGAGGCGGCGTACCGGGCGATCCGTCCGGGCGCTGCCCCGGGAGTGGACGGGGTGACGTGGAAGGACTACGGGCAGGATCTCGAAGAGAACCTTCGGGACCTCCACGCCCGGGTTCACAGGGGCGCGTATCGGGCGAGGCCATCTCGCAGGGTGTACATCCCGAAGCAGGACGGGCGGCAAAGGCCGCTCGGGGTCGCTTCGCTGGAGGACAAGATCGTCCAGCGGGCGATGGCTGAGGTGCTGAACGCCATCTACGAGTGCGACTTTCTCGGTTTCTCCTACGGGTTCCGGCCTGGGCGCAGCCAGCATGATGCGTTGGACGCGCTCGCGGTCGGGATCACCAGGGGGAGGGTGAATTGGATACTCGACGCGGACATCCGCGACTACTTCTCCAAGCTCGATCATTCGTGGCTTGAGAGGTTTCTCGAGCATCGGATCGCGGATCGCAGGGTCCTGCGCCTGATCCAGAAATGGCTCAGGGCGGGGGTCATTGAGGACGGGGACTGGTCGAGGACGGTGGAGGGAACGCCGCAAGGGGCGTCAATTTCGACGCTGCTGGCGAACGTGTACCTCCATTACGTGTTCGATTTGTGGGTCCACCAGTGGAGAGGTCGGCGGGCGCGCGGCGAGATGATCGTGGTGCGCTTCGCCGACGATGCCGTGGTGGGCTTTGAGCATCGTGACGACGCCGAGCGGTTCCTGGCTGATCTTCGCGAGCGGTTCGCGGAGTTCAACTTGGAGCTGGCGGACGAGAAGACGCGGCTGATCGAGTTCGGGCGGTTCGCCGCCCAAAACCGAGAACAGCGGGGGCTTCCCAAACCCGAGACGTTCGACTTTCTCGGCTTCACGCACGCGTGCGCGAAGACGCGGAAGACCGGGCGGTTCGCGCTTAAGCGCGTCACGAGCAAGAAGCGGATGCGGGCAAAGCTACGCGCGGTCAAGACCGAACTGATGCAACGCCGGCACGACCCGATCCCCGACCAAGGACAATGGCTGGCGAGCGTGGTGCGAGGGCACAGCAATTACTACGCGGTGCCCGGCAATATCGACGCCGTCGCGGCCTTCCACGCGCAGGCGACCAGGCACTGGCATAGGGCGCTTCGGCGCCGCAGTCAGCGCAGCCGTCTGACGTGGGAGCGCATGCAGCGCCTCGACAAACGCTGGCTCCCCGCCGACCGCATCAAGCATCCCTGGCCCGACGTGCGCTTTGACGCCAGAACCCAAGCCAGGAGCCCAGTGCGTTAGAGGCGCACGCTGGGATCTGCGCGGGGGGCAGCCCGAGCTTACAAAGCGAAGGGCTGTCCCTACCGCGACCTCCAAAGCGATCTGACTCCCGACGAGGGGGTCTTGCTGACGAAGTGTCGGCCTCGGTTCTTGCTTTCGAGGATCGGCCTGACCTGATAGGAGCGTTCGCCCTCGGGGGGTTCTCCGGGGCGCTCACCGGGATGTTGTCGGCCGGTCCGCCAACAACATAACGGCCCGAGGAAGGTCAAGTGATGAGAAGAGCAACGAAGCGCGGTCCGGGACCGTCGCACCTGCTGATCACGCCCGATCACGCGGGCAACGTCGTCGGGATCGATCCGCACAAGCAGACGCTGACCGCGACGGTCGCCGATCCCCGCGGCGGGGTCGTGGCCAGCGAGCACTTCCGCGTGTCCGGCGATGGACATCGCGCGCTCGAGGCATGGGCCAAGCAGTTCGGGGCGATCGCCCGCTGGGGGGTGGAGGGCGCCGCTGGCTGGGGGCGCCACACCGCCATGTTCCTCACAGGGCGTGGCTATGACGTGCGCGATGTGTGCGCCAACCGCACCGCCCGCAACGACCGCGCGCGTCAGCGCGGGAAGTCCGACACGCTGGACTCTGAGCGGATCGCGCGCGAGGTCCTCGCGCACCCGCTGCTGCCCAAGGCGTTCAAGCGCGCCGGCCAGGACCACGGCCCCGACGAGCGCCACGAGCTGCTGGCGATCTGGCACAACCGCCGCCAGTCGATCCTCAAAAGCCGCCAGCACCTGGTCAACGAGGCCGAGTACCTGCTGTGCGAGCTGCCGTTGGAGCTGCGCGAGCAGCTGCCCGCCAGCAAGGCCGTACGCCCCCGGCTCACTGCCCTGGCGGCCCGCAACCGCCGCCGGCGCTACGACCCGCCGACCACACTGCGCCTGCGGATGCTCGACGACTACCGCGCGCAGATCGCGGCGCTCGATCGCGAGGAGAAACAGGTCATCGCCCAGCTCAAGGAGCTCGTGCACGCCACCGGCTCGACCCTCTCAGAACTCTGCGGCTTGGATACCCGGTCAGTCGCCGAGCTGCTGGTCGAGGTCGGCGACGTCCGCCGGTTCACCCAGGGCGGGTTCGCGCGCTTCAACGCCACCGCGCCGTTGCCCGCCTCGACCGCCGAAGGACCCGGCGAGCCCGTGCGCCACCGCTACAACCCCGGCGGCAACCGCCGGATCAACGCCGTCCTGCACCGCATGGCGATCACGCAGCTGCGTTGCGAGCCACGCGCCCAGGCGATCTACGCAAACGCGCGCGCGAACGGACACACCAAGAAGGAGGCCCGCCGCGTCCTCAAACGCCACCTCTCCGACGTCGTCTACCGCCGCATGATCCGCGATCAAGCGTCACTCCTCGCCCAGCCCCTCCTCGCTGCCTAACCCCGCGCGACCACCGCGCGGTCAAGGGTGGCCCGACAGGGCCGAGCGCCAGCGAGCCGCGCCAGCGGCATATCCCTTGACAGCGATCGGCGGCCGCGCGCCACCATTTAGCAAGGAGGGTGCTTGACATAGGAGCCTTCGTCCCAGACCGCCGACCGGTCCCTGCGGCTCCGCCGCTGCTCTCCGC
>JADGPN010000490.1 GCA_017882465.1 Solirubrobacteraceae bacterium | reverse complement strand
CCGCCGCGGGATGCAGATCGTCGGGACTTCGCTTGGCGTGTTGCTGTTGTTGGGCAGCGTGACGGCGCTGATCGACTGAGCGGTGATGCTGCTCCGCCAGCGCCAAGCAAATCGGCTGCCGGTCCTGTGCGCCGGTCGCGCGCGCGTGCTCGCGCACGGCCACTGGCAGCTGCTGGCCGTTGGCGCCGGCGTGGTGGTGATGACACTTGGATTCTCGTCGCTCGAGCCGACTCCGGCTCGGGCTTGGTTGCTGGGGTTGCCGAGCCCGGGTTCGGTGATCAGCGGGTTGCTGGGAGGGATCGGGCATGCGATCGGCGGCACGGTCGGCAAGGTGGCGGTGACGGCGTTTGACGCGATCATCCACGCGCTGTTCGCGCCGATCGCGAAGTTCATCAACACGCAGCTGCTGGGCTGGCTGGTGGCGGTGCCCGACTATGCACGGGCGGGGTCGCATGTGGCGGCGACCGAGCAGACGGTCCTGGCGCTGGCGGGCGCTGCGCTCGGTGCGGTGGCGACGATCTCGATCGCACGGTTCTGGGCGGCGGGGCTGGCGGGCAGCGGCGGCTCGGCGCTCGAGGGCTTGGCGCGCACCGTCGGCGCGGCGTTGCTGCTGCCGATCTGGCCGTGGGTGTTTCACACCGCGGTCGTGCTCGCGAACGACGCCAGTACGGGTCTGCTGGGTTCGGGGAGCGTGACGAAGTCCAGCGCGAACCTGCTCGCGGTCGGTGTCGGCGCCGGCGTTGGGCTGGGTTTCCTGGGGGTGGGGCTGTTCGTGAGCATCGTGATGGCGGTGGTCGCGAGCGTCCTGTTCCTGGGGCTGTTGATGATGAAGGTGGTGCTGGCGATCTCGACGGTCCTGGTGTTCGTCGGGATGCCGATCGCGATCGTGCTCTCGCCCGTGGTGTCGTGGATCCCGCGGGTCCTCGCGCGCGCGTTTGCCGTGTGTCTTGCGGTGCCGTTCATCTGGGCGGTGTGCTTCGCGGCGAGCGGCGCGATGCTCAACGACGGCCTGTTTCTGAAGGGCTCCTCGGGGTTCTTCGACGCGCTGCTCGAGCCGCTGGCGGCGATCGCGCTGCTGTGGTTGATGCTGCTGCTGCCGAGCCGCCTGGCGCAGATGGCGATGCTCGGCGCCGGCGCCGTCAGTGGTGGTTTCGTCTCGCGCGCCGTGAGCTATGCGGCAGGGTCGCAGATCCGTGACTCGGCCCGGCAGCACATGCCGGGCTGGGCGGGCGGTCAGGGCGGTCTAGCGATCAGCGCTCGCGGGCGAGCGACTCGCGACTCGGCGCGCGGCTGAGCGCGGAGAGCGTGCTGGCCGCCAGCAAGGCCGCAAGCGCCGGCGCCACCGCGGGCGCTGCAGGTGCCGTTGGTGTGGGTGTCGCGTCCGCTTCGGGGAGCGGTGCGTCGAAGGGAGGGGCCGGTGGTTCGGCGGAGTCCGGCTCCGGCTGGCGGCAACGCGTCCGCGGTGCCGCGAACGCGCGCGCCTACTCGCCGCCGCCGCTGGCCAGCCAGCACGGCTCGGTTGCCGCGAGCGGGGGTCTGCAGCGCCCGAGCTGGCGCCAGGACGACTTCGACGCGGAGATGCTCGAAGCGTCGCTGCGCGAGCAGCGCCCGCCGGTGTCCGCCGGGCAGGCCAGGCAGGCACTCGACGCACTCCCGGCGCGCACTCAGGGAGCGGTTCAGAGCCTGGTTGCCGATCACGGCCCGCGGGCGCGGCAGCATCTCGCCTACCAGGCGCTCGGCGAGTGGACGGGCGAGCAGCGCGAGGCGATCCGCACCCTGGCCGCCGCCAGCCCCGAGGTGCGAGCCCAGGCGTTCTCCGACGGCGGCGAGTCGACGGCAGGGTTCGGCGAAAGCGCCGAGCCAGCAGCCGAGAGAGTCGCAGGATCCAGCGCCGACTCCGCCGCAGCCACACCGGCCCCGAGCGCGACCGGCAATGGCGGGAACGGAACCGCGGCGCGCTCGCCGCAGGACCAACCGCGGCCGGATGACGGGAGCCGAGCGTGAATCCGGCTCCGGCGCATCTCGAGGCGAAGCTGCGATTCGGCTGGGACTTCACCGTCGGGCAGATCGCCGCGATGGTCGCCGGGATCCTGATCGGGTTCGCGTGGGCGAACTGGCTGAGCCCGATCCACGGGATCGGCGCGGCCGTGACCGGCGTGTACGTGGGCGGGCTGCCGGTAGCGGCCGGGTTTGTGGCCTCGCAGACCGAGTTCGACCTCGGAGCGGTAGTGCTCTCCGCGGTCCGGTGGCGCCGGACCGGGGGGCGGTTCCTGCCGGGCGCGGGCGCGTGCGCGGGATACGCGGTGCTCGCCGACCACGACGATCGCGGCGGCGGCGACGAGCCCGCTCTCCTTGACTCCGACCTGCTGTGGGGCGCGTCGTGACCTTGCCGACGACAGCACCGAAGCTCGCAACCGCCCGTCGGCGAGTCGCTTCGCGTTCGCTGCGCCGGGAACCCGGCCGGACCGAGGCGCTCGCCGACATGGCTGCACGAGGGGCCGGCCGGCGATGATCGAGGTCGTCAAGCGCAGGCGCGAGGAGCTTCGCGAGGCGGGCGAGCTGCTCGGGGTGGAGACGGTCGACCGCTCGGGTCTGGTGGTGACGAGCGAGGGCGCGTTCGTGCGGATCTTCAGGGTGGCGCCGGTGAATCCGCTGCTGATGTCCGGCGAGGAGCGCGAGAAGGCGGCCGGGACCTTCCAGCGGCTGATCTCCCAACTGCACGCCGACGAGCGGATCCAGGTCCTGGTGGAGGGCCGTCCGGTGAATCTCGCCGAGCTGGTGCGCGAGTCCCGACGGGAGGTGGAGGCGAGTGCGGGCCCGCCCCCGAGCCGCGAGCGGCCCGCGCGCGATCCGCTGTCGCTGTCGCGCTGGCGGCTGCACGCGGCGCTCGAGGAGTCACTGCGATTGCATGCCGACAGCCAGGCGGCGGTGGAGGTCAGCCACTACGTGGTGATTCCGTTCCTGCCCCGCCAGCACGTCGCGCGTGCCGCGCTCGCGTACGCGCGGCGCGGGAAGCTCCCGACGGCTCCGCTTGAGCGCACGCTGGCGACGCATCGGCGGGCAGTGCGTGAGCACCTCGGTCGCGTCGACGCGCTGCGCTCAGAGCTCGAGGCGGAGGGGATGGCGACGGAACTGCTCGACGGCGAGCAGGTCGTGCACCTTTTGTGGTCGTGCTTCAACCCAACCAAGGCGGACCGGGGCAGGCGCCCGTCGGGCGCAGGGGAGCTGCTCGGTGAGCTCGATGCGCCGGTCGAGCGCGACGCGGCGATCCAGGCGGGTATGCGGTTGCGGGAGGCGATCGCCAGCTCGAGCCTCGACTTCGAGCGGGACCCGCAGCTGGCCCATGTCGATCGCGATGCGCAGCAGACGATCGTGGTCTCGACGACCGCGGGGCGGACGAGCATGGGGTGGCTGCACGGGGCGATGCTGACCCGCCAGCCGTTCACGCTGTGCGTGTACGTGCATGCGCTCGAGCGCCGCCGTGAGCGCCAGCGGCTGAAGCTCGCCTACCGGCGGCTGTTCACGATCAACCGTGGCGCTGAGTCCCGCGGCCGGGTGCCCGACTTCGACCGCTACGTCCAGGAGCGCGAGTACGAGGGGCT
>JADGPN010000489.1 GCA_017882465.1 Solirubrobacteraceae bacterium | reverse complement strand
GCGCCCGGCTCTCGCCCATGGCGGTCACGTGCGGCGTGAGGGCGCTGCTGTTCGCGGCCATGCTCAGTGCCCCGCGGTCAGTGCCGGCGCGTCATTGGCGTGGCGGCGGTCGAAGACGGGTCGCCCCGAGCGGATCGGCGGCAGGTGGTCAAAGTTGTACGGCGGCGGCGGCGACGAGGTGGCCCACTCCAGCGTGTTTCCTTCCCACGGGTCGTCTCCCGCGGGCTCGCCGCCGCGAAGGGTGACGAAGATGTTCCACAGGAAGGGCAGCATGGCCGCGGCGATCGTGAAGCCGCCGATCGTGGCGAGGAGGTTGAGGTCGTTCCATCCCGCGGTTGCGCTGTAGTCGGCGATCCGGCGCGGCATCCCCGAGATGCCCAACAGGTGCATCGGGAAGAAGGTGAGGTTCATCCCGATGAAGATCCCGACGAAATGGATCTTGCCCAGGCCCTCGTTCAGCTTCCGCCCGAACATCTTCGGCCACCAGTAGTAGAGGCCCGCGAAGATGCCCATGATCGAGCCGCCGAAGAGGACGTAATGGATGTGGGCCACGATGAAGTAGGTCGCATGGACCTGGTAGTCCACGGGCACCGCGGCGAGGAACGCGCCGTTGATCCCGCCGATCAGGAACAGCGACAGGAAGCCCACCGCAAAGAGCATCGCGGTCGTGAAGCGGATCTTGCCGCGGAACAGGGTGGCGACCCAGTTGAACATCTTCACGCCGGTCGGCACCGCGATAAGGAACGTCATCAGGCTGAAGAACGGCAGGTAGACCGAGCCGGTCGTGAACATGTGGTGGGCCCAGACGGAGAATCCAAGGGCGCCGATCCCCGCGGTGGCAAACACGAACGCCTTGTACCCGAAGAGCGGCTTGCGGCTGAAGGTCGGGATGACCTCGCTCACGATCCCCATCGCGGGCAGGATCATGATGTAGACGGCCGGGTGGCTGTAGAACCAGAAGACGTTCTCCCAGAGGATCGCATTGCCCCCGGCGAGCGCGGTGTTGAAGAAGCTGCCCCCGAGGTTGCGGTCGATGTAGAGCATGATCAGCGCGCTCGTCAGCACGGGGGTGCCCATGAGGACGAGGACGCTGGTGACCATGGTCGTCCAGACGAAGACGGGCATCCGGAAGAGGGTCATCCCCGGCGCCCGCATCTTGAAGATCGTGACCAGGAAGTTGATGGCGCCCAGGATGGAGCTGGTGCCGACCAGCGTCAGGGCGACGATCCAGAGGTCGGTACCGGGGCCCGTGGAGAACTTCGCCTGCGCCAGCGGGCTGTAGCTGGTCCAGCCCTCCGCAGCCGCGCCGCCGAGCGGGAACCCCATGAGCGCGATCACCGCCGAGAGCGGCAGCAGCCAGAACGAGAGCGCATTGATCCGCGGGAACGCCATGTCCGGCGCGCCGATCATGAGGGGCACGAGGTAGTTGCCGAAGCCCGCCAGGAACGGGATGACGACCCAGAAGATCATCACGGAGGCGTGCATCGTGAACATCTGGTTATACGTGGCCTCGGTCATGAACTGGAGCCCCGGCTGGGCGAGCTCCGTTCGCACCGCCAGCGCGAAGATCCCGCCGACCAGGAAGAGGATCAGCGAGTTGAACGTGTAGAGGATCCCGATCTTCTTGTGATCGGTCGTCGTCAGCCATTCGTAGAGCCCGGTGCGGTAGGTCGCCGCGGGCCGGAGGGCGGTGGTGGCCATCAGGGCTCTCCTACTTGACCGTCACGGTGCCGAGCTCGCCGCAGGAGAGCCGGCCGGGCCGCTGGGGGAGGGCGCCGCGGAGGGCGCCGGGGGCGGCGTCAGCTCCTGCTGGAGCCACGCCACATAATCGACCTTCGATTCCACCTGCACCTGGAACTCCATGAACTGGTGGTAGAGGCCGCAGAACTGGGTGCACTGGCCGCGGTAGATGCCGATCCGGTCCGCGGTGAACTGGATCACCTGGTCCTTGCGGGGCGTGATGTCGCGCTGGAAGAGGAAGGCCGGGACGTAGAACGAGTGGATGACATCCGTGGAATGCAGCTGGAGCTCCACCGTCTCGTTGACGGGGACGTGCATCGTGGGCGGAGTCCAGTTCGAGCGGTCACCGCCCGCCGGTAGTGTCCCGAAGACGGTCACGCATTTGCCCTTGTTGACGGGCGCACCGCAGTCCTGCCAGGCCACACCCTCGGGCGCGTAGACGAACTCCCACTGCCACTGGTAGGCCACCACCCCGATTCGAACCGGCGGCGTTGGTGTGCGTGCATCGACGGTGTTGAGCGTCTGCCAGGAGAGGACGAACAGGGCGAGCACGATCGCGATGGGGATCGCCGTCCAGATGATCTCGAGCCGGTTGTTGCCGTGAATCTGCGGCGGCAGCTCGTCGTCGCCCGCCCGGCGGCGGTAGTGCACGACCGCGAAGAGGATCAGCCCCTCCACGAGGAAGAAGACCGCCGCGCCGATCACGAACACGATGTCGTAGATGTTGCGGGAGGCCTGGCCCTGGACGGAGGCGGCGTCCGGCGGAACGGCATTCCGCAGGCTGAAGTCGGAGCACGCGGAGAGGAGGACGGCGAGCGCCCCGAGGGCTGCGACCACCCCAGCGCGGCGAGCCCATCTCTTCGCGGTCAGACCCATGCGTTTGTTTGACCTCGTGCACCTGCCGCGGCACTCCGCCCGGACGTGCCCGGCGGCTCCTCCCTCGCCTCGCTCTGGCTCCGGGGACGGCGGAGGTGCGCAAGCGCGGGAATGATACCCGAAGCGTGAGAAAAGATGCTCGCGTGCGCATTCGTCATGGGCGCTGTCCTGTCTCCGGGACGGCCACGGGGCCGGGGGACCTCGTCCGCGGCGCGTTCGCGCCACAATCGCACCCGTGACCGTCTCCGATTCGCATCGCGTTCCCGGCCCCGGCCCCGGTAGTCTCGCTCGGCTGCAACGCCCCGGTGCTCGCCGCTGGCTGCCGGCTGCACCGGCGCTCGTCGCCGTGCTGGCCGGGGCCCCCGCGGCGGCGGCGCACAGCGGCGACGTGCCCCCTGCCCCGGATGCGGCCGCGTTCCTGCTGGGCTGGTCCTTCGACCTGACGATCTGGCTGCCGCTCGCCGCCGCGGCTGCCGCCTACCTGTGGGCCGTCCGACGGGTCAACGCTGCCCACTCGGCGAACCCGGTCCCCCCGGATCGGCCGGCGTTCTTCCTGCTGGGCCTCGCCGCGATCGCGATCGCCCTGCAGTCGGGCATCGAGCGCTACGACACCACGCTCTTTTCCGTCCACATGCTCCAGCACGTGATCCTCATCTTCCTCGCCGCGCCGGCGATCGTGCTGGGCGCGCCGATCACCCTGGTGCTGCGGGTCGCCACTCCGGGCACGCGGCGGCGCTGGATCCTGCCCATCCTCCACTCGCGTGCCGTCCGGGTCATCGGCCACCCGCTGGTCGCGTGGCTCCTCTTCACCGCAGTGATGTGGGGAACGCATTTCTCGTCGTTCTTTGACGCTGCCCTCGAGAACGTCTGGTTGCACGATATGGAGCACGTGTCGCCTGCCCGTGCGTGCCGGTATCACCGTGTCGACGCTGCCGCCGTAGAACAGCGCACCGATGCGATTCCCGTGACGGCTGAAAGCGCGGGCGAGCAGCGCCAC
>JADGPN010000488.1 GCA_017882465.1 Solirubrobacteraceae bacterium | reverse complement strand
GCCCCCCGCGACCCGGCGCGCTCCGGCCTCAGACACGCCGCCTTGCCCTTGCTCCAGCCCTTGCCCACCGGTGCCATCGGTCGCCGCCAACACAGCCATCGCACCGGACGACCAACGCATCTACGAGAGCGACTTCCCGGTCACAATGCTCTCGAATGCGTTTGGGGGATCCAGGTTAGCGCCACGACACTCCTCCAAGGCTCGAATCGCGAGACGGGCAGACTCAACATCGCCTGGCGGACCGACGAGCACCAGCTCGCGAATGCACCGCCGCGACAGACTGGCCCGCCCACCGAAGCCCCGGCCATCAGTGGACCGCAGGTGATCGGACGCCAGCCCGCCCCCTCACCCGATGGCAGCGGCGAGCGGTGTGCGGACTGCTGGAGCTTTAGCGCTAACCGCTATCGGCCGCGGGCCCTTCGGGGTGCTCGCTGCCCGCCGGCGTCGCGTCACGCGAGGAGGTTGAGTTCCCGCCTCCGGGTGTCGGCTCGGTCAGCGGCGGCATCATCGGCCCGTCGCCCGACGGGTCGGCGACGCCGTCCTCCAACCAGATGTAGCGGCCACTCAGCACGCCCTGGCCGGCAGCATAGTTGGCGTCGTCGTCGTTGGACCAGAGCTCGTGGAAGAGCCTCTCGGCCCGGCGCTTGGCCTGGCCGCAGAACAGCTCGGCGAGCTCCACAGCCTCCGTCTTGCGCTCGGGATGCTCGTCCCCGATCGTGTCCGCGTAGGAGACTGTTGCCGCAATCGCGAACAGCTCGGCGCCGATGTCGACGATGCGCCCGAGGAACGACTGCTTCTGCTCGAGCTTCGCCTGCCAGCGCCCCATGCCATAGAAGGTCGAGCGTGCCAGCTTGCGCGAGGAGCGCTCGACGTATCGCAGGTAGGTGGCGAGCTCGTCGAACTCGTCGTAGGACCGCGGATTCTGGCCCTTGCCGACCGCCAGCTGGGGCAGCCACTTGGAGTAGAACAGTCCGGCCTTCAGCGCCGCGTCCGTCTTCGCCTTGAGGTCACCGCCAGGCGTGAGCAGGTCGCCTGCGGCATGGAGATGCTGATCGACAGCCTCGCGCGCGATCAGCAGGTGCATGATCTCGCTGGAGCCCTCAAAGATGCGGTTCACGCGCATGTCGCGCATCATCTGCTCCACCGGCACCGGCTTCTCGCCTCGCGCCTTGAGCGACGCCGCGGTCTCATAGCCCCGCCCGCCGCGCACCTGAACCAGCTCGTCGGCCACTCGCCAGGCCAGCTCCGAGCCGTACACCTTGCACAGCGCGGCCTCGATGCGGACATCGTTGGCCTTGTTGTCGGCCAGCCGGCCGGCCACGTCGAGCATCGCTTCCAGACCGAACGCACTGCCGGCGATGAACGCCAGCTTCTGCGCAACCGCGTCGTGCTTGCCGATCGGCCGGCCCCACTGGACGCGCTCGGCGGACCACTCGCGGGCGATCTTCGTCGCCCACTTCGCAGCGCCGGCGGCGCTCGCCATCAGCGCCAGCCGGCCGGTGTTCAGCGTGCTGAGCGCGATCCTGAGGCCGTCGCCCTCGCGCGCGATCCGGTTCTCCTCGGGCACGAACACGTTGTCCAGGCGCGTCACCGAGTTCTCGATCCCATGCAGCCCCATGAACGCGTTGCGGTGCTCGACCGTGATGCCCTCGCTGTCATAGCGCAGCACGAAGGCGCTGATGCCGCCGTGGTGGCCCTCACTCTTGGGCACCTTGGCCATCACGACGGCGATGTCCGCGATCGTGCCGTTCGTCGCCCACAGCTTGCGACCGCTGAGCACGTAGCCGCCCTCGACCGGCTTCGCGACCAGGTCGTCGTAGACCGGCGTCGCGATCGAGCCCATCCGCGCCGGATCGGAGCCGACGTCAGGCTCGGTCAACAGGAACGCGCTGATGTGGTCCTTGGCGACCAGCGGCAGCCACTTGCGCCTCTGCTCCTCGTTGCCGAACATCCGCAGCGGCTCGGCCACACCGATCGACTGGTGCGCGCTGAGCAGCGCGCACAGTGACCCATGCCAGACACCAGCAAGCGCGAGCGCCCGGTTGTAATAGACCTGCGACAGGCCCAGCCCACCGTACTCCTCCGGCACCTTGATCCCCAGCGCACCGATCTCCTTGAGCCCGTCGATCACGTGGTCGGGGATCTTCGCGTCACGCTCGATCTCGAGCGGATCCACCTCGGCCTCGAGGAACCCGCGCAATCGCCCGAGGAAACGCTCGCCCTTTTCGACCACCTCCGGGTCCAACCGCGGCTGCGGATGGATCAAATCGAGCCGGAAGTCACCCAGGAACAGCTGCTTGCCGAAACTCGGCAGCTTCCACTCCGCCTCACGCGCGGCTTCGACGACGTCACGGGCTTGCTTCTCTGACACGTTGCTAGCCACTCGCAGCACTCCTCAATGGGGACCGATCAATACGACTGTAGAACGGGAACGCGCCCGACGAACAGTCACGCAAACAAACGGGCGCCGCCGACCACACTCCAGCTCGGCCCACCAGCCCACCACGCCCGACCGGTACCCCCAAAAATACGGACCTTCTGCTGTTTCCGAGGGTCGGGTGAGAGGGCGTCGGCAGCCAGCGGCCGGCCCCTGCTGCGAGGGCGTAGGGTCTCTGCGCGCTGACCGCCGACTGCCGTCGAGTCGTCATGGAGCCAGCTTGACCATCGCAGAAATGCCCTGCTCAGGCGTGGGTTGCGCGTCCGCGCAACCGTCATTGCCAGCCAGCGGGGCGAAGCCCGGCGGTCAAGGGCGGCCCGTCCGGGCCGAGCGCAGCGAGCCGCGCAGCGGCGCCCTTTACGGACGGGCGAAGCGCAGCTACCTGCGTCCCGAACGCGTGCACGTTCTCGAGGACCCGAAAGAACGCGGATCTGCAGCAACGGCGCGGACATCCGGCGCTGCGGCGCCTTCTCAGCACCCGCGGAAACAGCACAAGCGCCGATTTCTGCTGGCTCCTCGCTGTTCTGAGTGGGTGGATCTCAGCAGCTGCGTCGATCAAGCCCTCGGTCCGCTGGTCGCTGGAAGATTCGCATGCCGGCGGACGATCGGTCGGCGCACGTCGCGGCGCACCGGATGCTTCTCTCTGCCGAACCGCGGGTTTGCAGGCGATTCGTTGGTTCAGGGCCCATGGGAACGGCGGCTATCGTCCGTAGCACGCGGTACGCTGCGCTCCCAGGGGGCGGCCGTAGCCTACCCATCCAGATTGACGACGAACCTTTCTGCTCAATGACCTCGTCCGCTACTGGCGCACGATGGCCGTTGACTTCGAAGCAAGATGCGAGCCCGCAAAGGCGAGGGTTGGGGTTTATGCAACGCCAAGCTGCGGCTGTCGGCGCAAGGCTCTGTTCGCGGGCGGGACTTCTACCGGTGCTTGAGTGCTACCGCTATCCAGTCGAGGGGATGCTCGGATACCTGGCGGAGCGAATGGCGGTCCCTCCACTCGATCGGATCGCGGACGCGTTCGTGAACCACGGCGCACTCGATCCCGGAGTCCGCGCGCTGAGCGCGTACGACGAGTTCCTCGCGATCCTGGACGACAGCGAGGAGCGCCGCGCGCTCAGCGAGCTGGGACTCGCCGAGAACGGTGAGTCCGCGCTTTTCGCGCGCATCGCAGAGCTTGG
>JADGPN010000487.1 GCA_017882465.1 Solirubrobacteraceae bacterium | reverse complement strand
CGCGCGCACCCACAGCTCGTCACCGCGCCGCTGGAGCTGCTCGAGCGTGACGAGCGGTGCCGCAAGCCAGCGGGCTGCGGTCACGTGCTCGAAGAACGCCGACCTGCCGGGCCCGCTGGTGAGCACGACGACGTTGGGACCGGCGCTGGCATCGGCGGCAGCACCCCGGCCGATGGCCGCTGCCGCATCCCACAAGGTCGCGGGCAATGCCGCGACCGTGGCCGGCTCGAGCGGAATCTGAGCGTGCGTCGGGACGCCGAGCGTGGGCGCGAGGGCATCGAGCGTGGCCGTCACCGCGTCGCGCGCCGCAACCGCATACGCGAATCCCGACGGTGTCCGCGTGTTGTCCTCAAGCGTGCGCAGCTCGCCGTCGCGGTCACGCACGAGATCGAGTCCCACGACGCCAACTGGCGCCGGCCGGTGCGGCCATCGCCCGCGCAGCTCCGGTTCATAGCCCTCCGCATCGTCGATCACCCTCGCGGGGACGATCCCGGCCGCCACGATCGCGCGTCTGCCGTATGCGTCCGTGATGAACGCCGACAGCGCGCGCACGCGCTGAGCGAGCGCCGCCGACAGCGCAGTCCACTCGCTGCTCTCGATCAGCCGCGGGACCGGGCACACGGCGAGCGGCTCGGTGCTGAACCCCGCTCCCGCTGCCTCCATCCGATCCCCGACGCGCCCCTTCAGCGACGCCATGTCGACGCCCTCGAGCGCTCGCAGCAGCGGGCCGTACAGCGGCCGGGGGCGCGCCGGGGCGGCGTATGCCTCGTTCCAGCCGTCAGTGAACGGCGGCGCCGAGATGGAGGTCATATCCCGTGGTGCTGGAGCCACAACTCCAGCAATCCGACCTGCCACAGCTTGGAGCTGCCAATCGGGGTGCGCGACTCGATCGGGTCCGCGAGCAACGCCGCGACATGCTCGGGCCGGTACAGACCTCGATCGCGTGCCGCGGCAGAAGTCAGCGCGTCGCGTACGAGCGCGAGCGACTCCCCTTCCAGGTGCGAGACGGCAGGCACCGGGAAGTAGCCCTTCGGCCTGTCGATCACGGCATCTGGCAGCAGTGCCCGCGCGGCGATCTTGAGCACGCCCTTGCCACCGTGCGCCAGCTTCAGCTCCGGCGGGCAAGCCGCCGCCAGCTCAACCAGCTCGTGATCGAGGAACGGCGTGCGCAGCTCCAGCCCCCACGCCATCGTCATGTTGTCAACGCGCTTGACGGGATCGTCGACGAGCATGATCTCCGTGTCTAGCCGCAGGGCCCGGTCGAGTGGCGTGTCCGCTCCCGGGCGCGCGAAGTGCGACGTGATGAAGCGACGGCTCGGGGCGTCGGCCTCCGCAATGCGGTAAGGCGGCGTCAGCAGATCGGCTAGCTCCTGCTCGTCTCGGTCGAGAAATTCGGACGCGTAGACGTCGTCACCGAGGCCGTCAGCAGATCCCAACGGTGGGTACCACGAATAGCCGGCGAAGACCTCGTCCGCGCCTTGGCCCGACTGGACGACCTTGTACGAGCGGGAAACCTCCTCAGAGAGCAAGTAGAAGGCCACCGCGTCGTGCGAGGTCATCGGCTCGCTCATCGCCTCGAGCGCGCCATCGAGCGCGCCGAGCACCCGCTGTGGACCGACGCGCCAGCGCAGATGGTCCGTGGCGAACTCGCGCGCGATGAGGTCCGAGTACGTGAACTCGTCGCCCTGCTGGCCCGCGACGTCGTCGAAACCGATCGAGAAGGTGGCGAGACCGCGCTGACCAGCGTCAGCAAGCAGTGCCACGATCAAGCTCGAGTCAAGACCCCCGGACAGGAGGACTCCGACAGGCACATCGGAGACCATCCGCCGCTGGGCGGCCGTGCGCAGTGCGCCGAGGACCGCGCCCGCCCAGTCCCCTTCGCCCATGCCCTCGTACTGTGGCAAGCGGGCATACGGCGGGTCCCAGTACCTCGTCTCCGCCCGGGTGTTGTCAGGCTCGACCACGAGCACGGTCGCCGGTGGCAGCTTGCGCACGCCTTGCAGCACGGTTAGGGGTGCCGGCACAACCGCGTGCCAGCTGAAGTAGTGGTGCAGCGCGATCGGGTCCAGCGCCGTTTCGACGCCGCCGCCGGCGAGCAGCGCGGGCAGCGTCGAGCCGAAGCGCAGCGCGCCGTCGAGTTCCGCCAGATACAGCGGCTTGATGCCGAGCCGGTCGCGCGCCAGCATAAGCCGACCACTGTCCCGCTCGGCCAAGGCAAACGCGAACATCCCGGCGAATCGCTGCACGCAGGAGGTGCCCCAGCGGTGGTACGCCTTCGCGATCACCTCCGAGTCGCTCGTCGAGAAGAACGCGTAGCCGTGAGATTCCAATTCGGCCCGCAGCTCGCGGTAGTTGTAGATGCAGCCGTTGAAGACGAGCGCGATCCCGAGCTGGGAATCGATCAGCGGTTGCGCCCCGCGCTCGGACAGATCGATCACCTTCAGCCGGCGGTGAGCGAGGGCGACCGCACCGGACGACCAACTGCCGGAGCCGTCGGGACCGCGCCGCGCCAGCCTTGCGGCCATTCGCTCGACGGCCGTGACGTCAGCAGCGCGATCTCTCGCCAGCTCGCCGGCGAAGCCGCACATCAGGCCACAACCGAGCGTCGCGCCTGCCACGTCCGCGCGTCAAAGCGGGTGTGCATGTACACCACCGACACTTTGCCCCGCCGGGGGCGCACAAGCTCCGGCCATATGTACATAAAGCCGCGCGAAGGATCAGACCAGCGGCCAACCGACTCCCGGCAGCCGTGGGGCTTACGCCGCCCGTGCCAATCGACTGACGCCAGCTGCCACGGCAATCAGCTCATCGAACAGAGCACGGTGGGCTGGGAGCTCCACGAGCGTCTCGGCATGCCACTGCACGGCCACGACGAACGGAAGCGCGCCATCCTCGACCGCCTCGATCGACCCATCCGGCGCCCACGCACAGGCATGCAATCCGGTGCCGAGACAGTCAACCGCCTGGTGGTGGAAGGAGTTGACGTTGAGCCGGGTCGTTCCCAGCACATCGGCGAGCCGGCTGCCCGGGAGCACGTCGACGACATGGGTGGCTCGCCGACCGTCCTCTGATTGACGATGGGCGATCGCGTCGCCAACGACATCGGGCAGATGCTGGTGTAGCGTGCCGCCGCGCGCGACGTTGAGCGCTTGAGCGCCGCGGCAAATGCCCAGGATCGGCAGCTCGAGGCGCAGCGCCTCACGAGCGATGGCATACTCGAACGCGTCAAGACCGGGCTCGGTCGCACCGAGCTCGACATGCTCCTGTGCACCGTACGCCGCAGGCGCAAGATCCGGACCGCCCGAGAGCACCAACCCATCGAGCCGTGACACCAGCGCCGGAGCGTCCGCCGGCGCGAGCGGCGGCATCACGACCGGCAGCGCCCCGGCCGCCGCGATCGCGCGCACGTACGTCATCCCGAGCGCCATCTCGGCATCCGGCGGCTCCCCATGTCGCCTTAGTGTGGTGAGCTCACCAGGTCGCAGCTCAGATGTTGTGACGCCGATCAAAGCAGTCATCGTCATGTAAGAATCACCGCAAGATGCGGAAATGTATATCTACCGGTGGCCAAAATCATGCGGGCCTGGTTGTCCGCAACGGCCCATCGGAGGAAGACAC
>JADGPN010000486.1 GCA_017882465.1 Solirubrobacteraceae bacterium | reverse complement strand
ACGCCGTCACGCGTGCCGCTGCGTGCGGCGGTAGAGGCATGGTCGAGGGCCTGGTCCAAAGTCATCGTGGCATCGCTCGCGTCGGCTTGAAGTGCATCGAGGATCTCGCGTGAGTGGTGTGGTGTCCACTCCGACATCTCCGTGACGGCGCGCTCGGCGAGCGACAGCTCGGATGCCGACACGGGCGCGCCGCGCGCGAGCAGCAGCCGCACCGTTTCTGTGCGCTCGCGCCAGACCGCCACCGCCAGCGCATCGGCGGACAGCGGGAAACCGAGGTCGAGCGCAAACCCGACCGCGGCGGTGTTCCCGGCGCCCGCGAACGTCGCGACGATACCCGGCTGGGAGGCTTCGAGCCGCTCGGCGATCCGCGGCTCGGCGGCCACGAACACGAGCGTCCCCGCCCGGTCGCCACGCGACAGCGCCGCGAAGAACGCGTCGTCGCCGTCCAGCTCGGTCGCAAAACCGCGACGTCGGAACAGCTCGAGCGCGTCCGCCCGCCCGGCGCGCGCCGCCACCGCGACCGCGCTCAGCTCGTCGGGCCCTGGCGCCCGTAACGTCGGATCGGCGCCGAAGTCGAGCCGCGACTCGAGCAACTGAAGCGCGTTGCCGCGCGCCAGGGAGTCATGCAGCGCCCGGTCGCCCCAGGCGCTGAGCGCTTTTGGGTCAGCGCCTTGCTGGCACGTGCCGCCCCGGATCTGGGCGGGACGCAAGAGCGATGTCGAGCCACGCTGGTGCCTCCTGCTTTCGTCTCAGCGACGCCGCTGGCTACTCAGGCCTTCGGGTCAGGGTCGGACCTCGTAGTAGAGGTTGGCCGGGTCATCGAAGTCGTGCAGCTGGAACCGCGTGAAGCCGGCGTCGCGCGCCAGCTGCTCGAGCGCTCGCGGCGGCAGCCCGATGGTGCCCAGGCCGGCGCCATCTGGCTCGGACAGCGCGGAGGACATGCACGAAGCGATCGAGAAGCCGAGGAACATGGCCAGCATCGGGTTGCGGCGGTTGCCGGTCCAGGTGTCGTGACAGCGGATCTCCTTGACCAGCCAGGTCCCGTCGTCGGCGATGGCACGTCGGATGGCGGCGGCTGCCGCGTCCGGCCGTGTCATGTCGTGCAAGCAGTCGAAAGTGAGCACCAGGGAGTAAGCGCCGCTGCCAGGCAGCTCCTCGGCCCGGCGATCGAAGATCTCCACGTTGGTGAGTCCTGCATCTGCGACGCGGGCCCGGGCCCGCTCGACGGCCAGGTGCGACAGCTCATACCCGTGGAAGGTCGACCGCGGATACGCCTCGGCCAGGGTCGTGAGCGCCACAGCGGCGCCGCACCCGACATCGGCCACCACCGTGCCTGCGGCAAGTCTGTCGTGCATCCCCTCTAGCGCAGGGACGATCGTGGGCACCAGGCTGAGACGGGCCCAGGGGCCGAGCATGCGCTCGGTTTGATGCACGCTCGCCGGGCCGTGGCGGTCATAGGGCAGCCCGATGCCGGTGCGGAAGGCGTTGGCCAGGTCGTCCACGAACGCCGGGTCTGGCGGCGGGCCGAAGGCGCCGGCGGCGAACTGCAGGCTGTCTCCCTCGCGCGTCAGCACCGCGGCGCCGACCGCGGTCAGCTCGAATCGCTCCCCGTCGTCCGACCGCAGCAGGTCGGCAGCCGCGTTGCCCCGAAGCCACTCGCGCAACCAACGCGGGTGCAGTCCTGTCCGTCCGGCCAGCTCCTCCGCGGTGACGGTCCCGACGCCGTCCAGGACCCGGTATAGCCCGAGGCGGTCGCCCAGGTGGATCAGCAGCGACACCATCTCCCCCTGCTTGTAGCCCCATACCCGAAAGGCGAACCTGGCGACCTCGTCGGGGTCGAGCCGATCGGTGGACATCCTCGCAGCGCTCGTCACGGCGTCTCCTCCGGTTTGCTCTCTCCCATCGGCTAAAACGTAGCGCCGATCGGCCCCGACAGGGGCAACGTCGGAACCTCCGCGGAGTCGTGCGACTCCCGCTTCCGTGGCGCGGCGTGCATCTCGCGGCATGCGCCGGCACCCCGCCTTGCGCGGAATCCGGACCCGCCGGAGACACCAGCAGGGCCCCGCGAAGGATCGACGCCGTCCTGTCCGGCGTCAACAGCGGCGGCCTCATGGATCGCCGAAAGGAGGGCCGGAGTCGCGGTGAGTAGAAGGTCCGATTTGCATAGGCAGGCCCCCAGGAATCTTCCGCACGGCCTCTGGTGGCGCGGTTGTGTGACGGGGCGGTTCGGCTTAAGACTGCGGGCGGACATCCTGCCCTTCGTCGATCGGAAGGCTTGGCAACCCAGATCGTCGGAACAATGCCGGTGGGACGTCCCCTCGGGCGCGGCGATCGGACAAAGGTGTCCAGGCCGGCCGACGAGCGGCCGACCTGGACGTCGAGATCAGGTGAGGTCGAAACGGTCGAGGTTCATGACCTTGACCCAAGCCGCGACGAAATCGTGCGCGAACTTCTCCCGCGCGTCATCGCTCGCGTAGACCTCCGCGAGCGCGCGCAACTCGGAGTTTGAGCCGAAGACGAGGTCGACGCGGCTGCCGGTCCACTTGAGCTCGCCGGTGCTGACGTCGCGGCCCTCGAACGAGCCCGCGTCTTCGGCCGTCGCCGACCACGCCGTGCCCAGGTCGAGCAGGTTCACGAAGAAGTCGTTGGTCAACGACCCGGGCGTCGTGGTGAGCACACCCTTCGGGGACTGCCCCGAGTTCGCGCCCAGGACGCGCAGGCCACCCACGAGGACGGTCATCTCCGGGGCGCTCAGCGTGAGCAGGTTCGCGCGGTCGATCAGGAGATACTCGGCCGTCAGCCGCTGTCCCTCACCGCGGTAGTTGCGGAACCCGTCCGCGGTCGGCTCGAGCGCGGCGAAGGACTCCACGTCGGTCTGCTCCTGCGACGCGTCCGTGCGTCCCGGCGTGACGGGGACCTCGACCTCAACGCCGGCGTTCTTGGCGGCCAGTTCGACGGCGGCGGAGCCTCCGAGCACAATCAGGTCGGCGAGCGAGACCTGCTTGCTCCCGGCGTGGGAGCTGTTGAAGGCCTCCTGGATCCCCTCCAGGGTGCGCAGCACCGTCGCCAGCCCGTCGGGGTCGTTGACGTCCCACCCGTTCTGCGGCTCGAGGCGGATGCGCGCGCCGTTGGCGCCGCCGCGCTTGTCGCTGCCGCGGAACGTCGACGCCGATGCCCACGCGGTGGAAACGAGCTGGGGGACGGACAGCCCCGAGTTGAGGATCTGGCTCTTGAGGGTGGCGATGTCCTGCGCCCCGATGAGCTCGTGCGTGACCTCGGGGACGGGGTCTTGCCACAGCAGCGTCTCGGTCGGGACCTCCGACCCGAGGTACCGCGCGACGGGCCCCATGTCACGGTGGGTGAGCTTGAACCAGGCCCGAGCGAACGCGTCGGCGAGCTCGTCCGGGTTCTCGTGGAAGCGCCGCGAGATCTTCTCGTACGCCGGGTCGAAGCGCAGCGAGAGGTCGGTCGTCAGCATCGTCGGGGGACGCATAGGCGAGCCCTCGTCGGGACCGGGAATGGTGCCCGCCCCGGCGCCGTCCTTCGGCTGCCACTGGTGCGCGCCGGCCGGGCTCTTGGTCAGCTCCCACTCGTAGCCGAACAGGTTCTCGAAATAGCT
>JADGPN010000485.1 GCA_017882465.1 Solirubrobacteraceae bacterium | reverse complement strand
GGCCGAGACCCGCATTCCTGCTCGCGTGGGCATCGGAGCTGGCGCGGCTTCGTGACGCCCCCTGTCCGACAACAGCAGCGCACCGCGGTGCCGGCGACGTGGAAATCGTGACTGCTTCGCGTCGGTGTGGCTCGCGTTCCGTTGCTCTCCTTTTCCTGGTTGTCCATCCCCCTTGAACGTGGGGGTCTGGTTGACCCCGCTATGCGATGCGGCCGTAATAGCTCCGCGTGATGGACCGAAAAGGGGGCTCTGCCTCGAAGAGAGGATCATTCATGGGCGCCGGCCCGGGTGCCCGCGGCGCGCCGGTTACCTGCAGGTATTGCGCTTGACCGTCTCGAGCAGGGCTCGGGTGGCGGCGCTGAGGCGACGGTTTGCGGGAATCGCGATCGCGGTCCGGAACTCCGGCGGGTGGTCCCGGATCGGCACGAATGTGATGCCGTCGGGGGTTTCAACCAGCGATCGGGGCAGCATCCCGATCGCCAGTCCGTTGCGGACGAACCCGACCAGAGTCGCGGTGTCGTTGACCTCGTAGGTGATCGTGCGGGCGACACCCGCGGCGGCGAACGAGCGATCAGCCGCCATCCGGACGCCCCATCCCTCGGGGAGGTCGACCTGGGGCTCGTCTCGAAGCGCCGCGAGTTCGATCCGGGTGCTGGTCGCGAGGTGGTGCCCGTCTGGTACGGCGAGCATGATCGGTTCGCGTGCAAGCGTTATCAGCTCGACGCCAGGCGGGCTGTTGCCGGACAGCGCGACGAAGGCGAGGTCGAGGCGTCCCTCCTGGACTTCGCGGGCCATGGCGATGGAGCCGCCCACGTGTCGAATCTGAACGGCGACTCCTGGGTGCTCGACACGAAAGGCGGCGAGGATCCCGACAAGGTCGATCGCACGCATCCCTTGGGCCTGCATCGTGCCGAGCAAGACGGTTCCGCGCAGGCCGCCGCGAGCTTCATCTACGGCGTCTCTCGCCGCCTGCGCCGCTGCCAGCGTGGCGCGAGCTTCCGGCAGTAGCGCATCCCCGGCGTCGGTCAGTTTGACGGTGTGCGTCGAGCGATCGAACAGCCTCGCTCCGAGTTCCTTCTCGAGATTGCGCACACCGGCGGAGACGGCTGACTGGACGACATGCAGGCGGTCGGCGGCGCGGGTGAAGCTGCCCTCCTCGGCGACCGCGACGAAGGTGGCGAGCTGCCGTAGCTCCACGCCGGAAGTCTATCGCCAACGGCGATAACCGTCAGCAGCTTTTTGTGTTGATCGCGATGCAGTGCTGGGGGATCCTGGATACACGATGAAACGCCCGGACGCTATCCAGTCGCCCCGATCAAGCCGCAGCGGCGTCGGCTTCTGGGTCGTGGCAATCGTGTTCACGACCGCGATGGCGTTCACCACGGTGCCGACCCCGCTGTGGTCGCTGTACGCGCAGCGGGATGGTCTCTCGTCGCTGACGATCACGATCGTGTTCGCGGTCTATGCGCTGGCGGTCGCGCTCAGCCTGTTCCTCGTCGGCCATCTCTCGGACTGGCACGGCCGCCGCCGCGTGCTGATACCGGCGCTCACGCTGGAGATCCTCGCCGCGGTGGTCTTTCTGGTCTGGCCTTCGCTGTCGGGCCTGCTGCTGGCCAGGGTCCTGAGCGGCCTCGGTGTCGGCGCCGTGACCGCGACGGCCACCGCCTGGCTCTCTGAGTTGCGCGGCGGTCAGGTCCGGCGCGCGCAGATGGTCGCGACCGGTGCCAATCTCGGCGGGCTCGGTCTCGGCGCGCTCATCTCCGGCGCGCTTGCGCAGTGGGCAGGACGCGCGCTGGTCGTGCCGTTCCTGGTGTTCCTCGTGGCGCTGGTGCTCGCGTGGGTCGGGATCCTTACTGCACCCGAGACGCGACGCCGGGCATCCGAACTGCCGCGTTATCGGCC
The DNA here is from genome assembly GCA_017882465.1 of Solirubrobacteraceae bacterium. Classification (GTDB taxonomy): domain Bacteria; phylum Actinomycetota; class Thermoleophilia; order Solirubrobacterales; family Solirubrobacteraceae; genus Palsa-465. The sequence goes on along the minus strand of JADGPN010000485.1, from coordinate 1,717 downwards.
CCAGCGCATATCGGTGCCGGCTCGGTCCCGCGGACGTTTCTTCGCCGCCGCGCTCGGGGCCGGGATCACCTTCTCGGTCTTCGGGCTGCTGACATCGCTTGCACCTGACTTCCTCGCCGGAACGCTCCATCGCCCCTCGCACGCACTGGCGGGCGCTGTCTCGTTCACGGCGTTCGCCACCGCGGCGCTGACGCAGACACTGACCGCTTCCCGCACCACACAGCAGCTGCTGATCGCTGCGATCCCCACGCTCATTGCCGGTCTTGGCCTGTTGACGATCGCCGTGTGGCTGCCCTCCCCAAGCTTCGGCGTATTCCTCGCCGGTGACTTCGTCGTCGGCGCCGGCTCCGGTCTCATGTTCAAGGGCGCGATCGCCACGGTCGCTGAGATCTCAGCTCCGGAGTATCGCGCCGAAGCGCTCGCCGGCCTGTTCCTGGCCGCCTACCTGGGACTCGCCGGACCTGTGATCGGCCTCGGCGCCCTGACCCAGGTCGCCTCGACCCGCGTCAGCCTGCTCGTGTTCGCCGGGCTGCTCGGCCTCGGAATCCTGGCCGCGACCCCGGCGCTCCTGGGCCGGCGGGGCAGCCATTCAAGCTCGCAACCACAACCCACCTCCACCTGAGAGGGATGACCATGTACAAGACAGCAATGAAGACCACACAGCTAGGCCAGACAGGCCTCGAGATCACGCGCGTCGGGTTCGGCGCGTGGGCGATCGGGGGCGGAGGCTGGGAGTTCGGCTGGGGACCGCAGGACGACGAGGAGTCGATCGCGGCGATCCACTACGCGCTCGGGCAAGGGGTCAACTGGATCGATACCGCCGCGGCGTACGGCTTCGGCCGCTCAGAGCGGATCGTCGGCCGTGCGCTTGAGGGGCTCGTCGAGCGACCTTACGTGTTCACCAAGGCGTCACTGCTCGAAGGTCCCGACCGTAAGGTCCTGCACAGCCTGAAGCGCGACTCGATTCTGCGTGAGGCCGCCGGCAGCATCGAGCGCCTCGGGGTCGACGCGATCGACCTCTACCAGATCCACTGGCCGATTCCCGCCGAGGACATACAGGAGGGATGGGCAGCGCTCGCGGAGCTTAAGGAGCAGGGCATTGTGCGCCACATCGGCGTCTCCAACTTCGACGCTGAACAGCTGCGGGTGATCGGCCAGATTGCTCCCGTCGAGACGCTGCAGCCCCAGTACTCGTTGATCGAGCGGGAGGCCGAGCGGGAGATCCTGCCGTTCGCGGAGCGGGAAGGAATCGGGGTGATCGTCTACTCGCCGATGGGCTCCGGGATGCTTGCTGGCGGCATGACCCGTGAGCGCATCGCCGGAATGGCCGAGGACGACTGGCGCAAGCGCGATCAGCGGTTCACCGAGCCCCAGCTGTCGCGGAACCTGGCGCTGGTCGAGCGCCTGAAGGAAGTGGCCGATCGATACGACACGACGCCTGGCGCCGTTGCGGTCGCCTGGACGCTCCTCAATCCGGCCGTCGACGGCGCGATCGTCGGGTTTCGGCGTCCCGATCAGGTCGACCCGATCCTCCCCGCCGCGGGCCTCGAGCTCACCGACGGGGACGTTGCCGAAATCGAAGGGAGCACGCGATGAGCACGATTGGATTCATCGGTCTCGGGGCGATGGGCAGCCGGATCGCCGGCCGCCTGCTCGACGCAGGCCACGACGTGTACGGAACGAACCGCACCAAAAACAAGGCCGAGCGACTGATCGG
>JADGPN010000484.1 GCA_017882465.1 Solirubrobacteraceae bacterium | reverse complement strand
GAGGTACAGCAGCCCGGCGGCGGACGCGAGGCCGATCATCGTCAGCATCAGCGGCAACCCCGCGGCGACGAGGGAGCCGAATGCGAGCAGCAGGATCCCCAAGGTCACCGGCCAGGAGATCACCTCGGACTTCAGCATCGCCGAGCGATTCGCCGCGTTGAAATCAGACCACATCCCCGACGCGCCGGTCAGATCCACCACCACTCCCGCGCCGGACAGCTTCGACAGGCGGCCCTTCAGCGAGTCCGAGGCGGCGACCATCCCGTTGGAGCTCTTCGCGGCGCCCGCCTGCACGATCGCCGTATGCCCGTCACGCGACACCGACACACCCGGGGCGGGCGCCACCACGGACCGGACCGCGCGATCGGCGCGCAGCGTGCGCTCGACGTTCGCGACCGCCGCCCGGAACGCGGGGCTGCCGATCGTCTGCGTGGGCGAGTAGATCACCGTCATCAGCGCGTAGCTGGAGAGCCCATGGAAGTTCTTGTCGATCAGGTTGCGCGCCTGCACCGACTGCGACCCGGTCGTCTCCCACCCAGCGCCCGACAGCGCCGTCTCCACCCTCGGCGCGAAGAACCCAAGCCCGACAGCGACCACCAGCCAGCCCGCGAGCACGACCCGGAAATGGGTCGCCGTGTAGCGGCCGAGGCGGCCGATCGGACCGACGCTGACCGCGTGCGGATACTCCTCAGCGACCGGCCCGCCGCTCGCGCGCTTCTGCTGGGACACAGCCATCAGGCCGCCACCTCCCGCGCGACGGATGCCGCGCTGTCGTTGTCATAGATCGCAGAGCGCAAGTGAAACGCGCGGCGCAGGACAAGTGACGCCGGGCATGCGCCGACCAGCACGTACAGCCATTGGTTGGCGCCAACGAACGCGCTCAGCAGCAGAAACCACTGCGACACAGTTACCGCCAGCGCTGCGGACGCGAGCGTGATCGTGCCGGCCAGCGCGAACAGGACCCGTTCGAGCGGCCAGCTCCTGTTGCCGGTCATGCCGCGACCCCCTGCTTCGTAGCGGCCCGGGCTGGTGGCGCTGCGATCCGGTCGAGCGCCTCAACGAGCTGATCGACTCCGACCACCCCGGCCTCCGCGGCGACCGGCTCACCGTCGCGGATCACGATCAGCGTCGGGATCGAGCGGACCTCAAAGCGGGCCGCGAGCGCAGGCTCGGCGTCGACATCGACCTTCGCGAAACGGTACGCCGGGCGTTTCACAGCAGCCCGTTCGAACTGCGGCGCCATCGCACGGCACGGCCCGCACCAACCAGCCCAGAAGTCGATCACCGTGATCCCGGGGCCCTCGACGGCCGCGGCGAACGTGTCGGTTGTGAGGTGTTGAACGTCGGTCATCTCTTGGTCCCTGAATTCGGTTGCGGGGAACGATCAGAGCGCCAGCGCAAGCCCGCTGACGCTCCCTCATACAAAACGTCATCGACTGACGCCTGCACAACTGTAAAGTGTTGGAGACGAGAGAGTAGCAGCTTGTCGCCATCTCGGCAACTAAACAACTAAGTGCTTGTGCTACGTTTCAGATCATGAGCTTCTCTCCCCAGCCGCATCCGCTTCCCGAGCCGCTGATCGAGCTCGTCGCCCAACGCTTTCGAGGCCTCGGCGAGCCGATGCGAATCAGGCTGCTCGACCGGCTACGTGAAGGAGACGCGACCGTTGGAGAGCTGCAGCTGGCACTTGGCGCCTCGCAGCAGAACGTCTCCAAGCACCTCGGGATCCTGCACGCCGCCGGCATGGTCAGCCGCACCAAGGACGGCAACCACGCCCGCTACTCGATCAGCGACCCGAGCGTGTTCGAGCTCTGCGACAACGTGTGCGGCGGTGTGCGCCGCCAGCTCCAAGGGCTCGAAGCGATCCTGCAACCGAACTAAGTAGAACGGCCCACCATGACGATGACAGCCACCGCGCGCCCGATCGACGGCACCCTGCGCCACGAGATCGACGTCAACGGACGCCACACGATCACCACTGACGAGCCTGAGAAGCTCGGCGGCAGCGACACCGCGCCAGCCCCCCACGAACTGCTCCCGGCGATCCTCGCGTCCTGCGTCTCAACGATGATCACGCTCTACGCACGCACACGCGACTGGGAACTCGAAGACGTGCGAGTCGACGTCAGCTACGACCACGATTCCACCCCGCGCCAGGTTCATACCACGATCCACCTCCCCGACGGACTGACCCCCGAGCAAGTCCGGCGGCTACAGCGAGTTGCCGAAACCTGTCCGGTCAAGCGTGCGCTCGAAGCCGGATTCACCTTCGAACAACTGATCGCGCTCGACCTCCCAACCACCCACCCAGCCGAACGCGATCCTTCTCACTCTGCCTGATGGCCTCCAGAGCTAGGCAAAAGGAAGCAGCTCGCCATGTTGGGCGAGAGGAGGCGCGGCTCGAGCGCAAGCGCCGCCAACGACGGGTGCGCGTGCTCGGCGGGGTCGTGCTCGGAGCGGTGGCGGTGGTCGCAGTGGCGATCGCGTTCTCGAGCAGCGGTGGTGGTTCCTCCGGACTGAGGACCGACAACGCCGGCGCGAAGCTCGCCGCCCAGGTTCAGCAGCTGCTACGGGGGATCCCGCAGTCGGGAGCGACGCTCGGCAACCCGAAGGCGCCGGTAACGATGACCTACTACAGCGACCTGCAATGCCCGGTCTGCGCGCACTTCACGCTCAACAGCGACTTCGGCGAGCTCCTAGCCAAGGACGTGCGGGCGGGCCAGGTGAAGATCATCTACCGCTCCTTCGAGACGGCGACTCGCGATCCGCAGACGTTCCACGCCCAGCAGGTCGCGGCGCTCGCAGCGGGCACGCAGAACCGCTTCTGGGACTACACCGAGCTGTTCTACCGCCAGCAAGGGGCAGAGGGCACGGGCTACGTCACGGACAGCTACCTCACCGGCCTGGCGAATCAGATACCGGAACTCAACATCAGCAACTGGCGCAGCGCCCGCACCGCCCCCTCGCTGATCAGCCAGCTGCAGTCCGACCAGCAGGCCGCTAGCGCGGCCGGGGTGCAGGGCACGCCGACCCTGATCTTCGAAGGCCCGCGCGGGACAGCGCAGGCGCCTGAATCGGTGCCGAGCTACAACCAGCTCGAGCAAGCGATCAAGTCCGTCGCATGAAGGCCCTCAGCGGGCCCAGACGATCCTCCGCCTCCGTTCGTGAAACTCGCCAACCCGAATCGCCAGAAGCGTCCGCAGGGCGACTGGCGATTGGATTGGCGATGTCGCGGGGAATAGGCCATTCCCCGCGACACCCTACGAGCGTTAAGAGGTTTGCGGTCGGGGTTCAGACCACAGCGCATACCCCAGCCAGGCAAGAGCTACCCCCATTGGTATTGCTATTTTCGGCTGAGATGCGTTGGGGAGCGCGGCAGCTATTGGGGCCAACACAGTCGAGAGGGCAAGGAGTGCGCCCGCCCAGCGCGGCAGGATGCCGGCACGGAACGTGGCGATGCCAAACAGCAGGCCACCGAGAATGTATACCGGGGCTGTCAGGGTCCATATGGTTGGGAGGGCTCCGAGGGCAAATTTGCCGGCGGGGCCGTTGAACATCCCCATCCAAGCCTGCACAAACGCAGGCAACGCAGTCGCCACATGCGGCAAGATAAAGGCTTC
>JADGPN010000483.1 GCA_017882465.1 Solirubrobacteraceae bacterium | reverse complement strand
CGAAAGCGACGGAACAGCCGCCGGACCCGCGCGGTGCGCGCGCTCAATTTCTATCCCGACAACCGCATGCACGGTTCGAGGTGGCGGCGGGAGGAAACCAGGCCAGTCGGGCCAGTACGTGCCGCGCAGCCCAGGCGCCTCTCGCCGACCCTACTAACTCCTTTTGTGATTGAGGCCCGACTTTCCCATTATGCCGACCCGAGGTAGGTCGGCGCCACGTTTCCCCTGCTCGGCCCACAATCGGTAGGCGAGCTGGTCGGCATAATTTCCAGCAGCGCGGGGGTGCTGCAGCCAGCCGATGTGGCGGGTCTCGAGGGTGTCAACCTCTGCGACGCAGCTCCTACGCGACAACAGCTCAGCCCCGAAGACGCCTGCGCGTAAGGCGCTGGCGACCAAGGGCTAGGCTCCAGGCTGACCGAGTTCCCGTGCGCTGCCTTCATTTGGATCCCGGATCTCGGCTGACGGAGCCGTGACAACGGCGTCCGATTATGCCGACCGTGTCGTGCACCGAAGCAGGCAAAACGCTGGCTGCCGGGCGCATAGCCGGCATAACCGGAAGGTCGGCATGAATGGAGGGCCCGCCCGGCAAATCGGGACGGCCCTGCTGTCCGTCGTAAGCAGGGGCCTGCGGAAAGCGTTGCAATTAGTGCCGCCGTACTGATTGCGCCCGTCGGCGGGTCGCTCGTCAGCGGTCGTACGCGCGGCCTCGGGGCAGGACGTGCTGAATGATGATCGTGCGTGCCGCGGTGTCGAGCCCGACGACCACGCGCCAGTCGCCGACTCGGAGCCGCGACTCGGGCCGTCCCTTGAGCTGTCGCAGGTTGGCGCTCCGCGGGTCGCTGGCGAGGCGATCGATCGCTGCGAGCACCCGCTGTTTGACCGGCGGGTCGAGTCGCTCGAGGTCTCTGTCAGCTCGCCGTTCGAACTCGACCGACCACGGCTCCGTGGTCACGAATCGCCGTGTTTGCGCATGATCTCGGCGTAGGAGATCCTGGGCACGCCCGCGGTGCGGTCGGCCTGTACCTCGGCGAGTGCGTTCTCGTCCTCGGCGGTGAGCGGCTCGTCGTCGTCTGGCGCGTTGCGGAACGCGGCGATCACTGGATCCTCGCGCTGGTTCGCGATGTAGCGCAGGGCGTCGTCAGCCTCCCGCTCGGAGAGCTCGTCGACGAGCTTGTGCAGACGCTCCTTGATCGTCACGCCGGCGATTCTACCCCGGGAAGCTGCCGTCAAGCTCAACCTACGATGGAGACGGCGCCAGCGACAGCTGTTGGATCGGCCCGTGGGAGCAGGGACTTCGAGCGCGATTCGAGCGTGGCGGCTCCGCTCCGAGCCCACAGCCTCGGGTGCCTGGATCGGCCGCCGTGACGCTCCCGCTCCGTCGGCACGCGGGACTCGGTGAGGCGCCAAGTTGGGACGGTCGCAGCTCGTCCGGAGGGGCAGCGGTCGAGGGGCTCTCCCGCGCGCTCGCATCCGAAGGATTGGAACGGCCTCCTCAGTTTGCGTGCTTGGCTCCCTGTACCACGATCGGTAGGTGCCGATCGCAAGGAAGCTTCGGGGAAGTCCGATCGCGGAGTTGGCGAGGGCGAGTGGCGGGCGGGCATGCGCGGCGCGTCCCCGACGCGCCGGTGGACGGCACGGTCCAGATGTCGTAGATCGTGTTGGCCGGTGCGGTTGAGTTCGGCGCGCGAGGGCGGCGTTCACCTGAGGTCGTAGCGGCCCTCAGTCGTAGCGCGCCGCCGGCCTGTGGCGGCGCGGCCGATGTGTCACGGAGCGCGCCGCGAGTAGGTCATAGGTCAGGCAGGCGGGGCAATCAGAACGCCCGCGATAGCGGCGTTCGCGCGCTCGGGCGAGAAGTCGGTGGCGTCGAAGTCGTCGGCATGCTGGATGCCCAGCCACTGCAGCGCCTCTGCGTGCCCGTCCTCCTCGGGGTCTGCGAGGACGCGCCGGAGATTCTGGTAGCCGGGGATTCCGCCAACGTCCTCGGGCGGGCATCGGCCGGCGCCGTCGGTGCAGCGCGGGCCGTCGTGGTCGCCGTGCTGGACTGCTTCGAGCACGATGTCGTGCTGCCAGCTGTCGCCGAAGTCGTACTCGTAGTCCAGCCGATCGCCTGGGTGGACGAGCAACGCTCCGAGCGTAACCTCGCGGTCGGCGCGCACGTCGAGATCCGGATCCGGGAACCGGTATTGATCTGACCCGCGCTCGAACACGTGCAGGTGGGAGTCCTGCCAGCCCATTGCCGCCCCGAGCACTTGGTGGAAGCGGTCCAGACGGATGTCGGCTGGCACCCGTAGGCGCCGCCAGATCTCCGGATCGGCGGACTCGTGGAGCGTGACCTTGACGCTCAGCACGTCGCTTGTCGGCGTTCCCAGGCCAAGCCACGCGCCCACGCTCCGCGATCCCAGCGGCGTCAGCGCGATCACTCCATCAGCCACCGTCAACACTCCGAGATCGGCGACGGCCGCGAGGATCCTGCGAACGTCGCCATCGCCGCGCCGACGCTGAAACTCGAGCTGCTGCTCGATAGCGTCGGGAAACCAGAAGCGCGTCATCGCAGTGTTCCAAGCGACCTGGCACGCGCGCTCCAGCGACAGCCTGCCGCCATGCGCGACGAGATCCCCAAAGATCGCCTCGACGGTGTGGACCGCGTCGCCGGCGACGACCGAGTCACCAATTCTGGCACTGCCTGCGGGTCGAGCCGCGCCGACGACCCCGCCTGCCCGCGGCTCCGCTCCGCAGCGGCGTGCGCGTGCCGATCCGCGAGGCTTGCTCGCCCACCGACAGTGCCGGCGGTGAACTCGCCAGCAAGACCGAGCCGGGCGTCGACGGCGACGAGACGCCCGCACGCGCGCTTGCCGGGCCGCCGATCGTCGGGGCCACGGGGAGCGTGGAATCAGTCCACCCCGACCCCAACGCGATAGGCGAGGACGGCGCGTGGAGCTCCGGCGGGCGCTCGTACCGGCGACCCCGACTTCGCGGCCAGCGCGTGAGCCAGATCGGTCGCCACACGTCGTGTCCGTGCGAGAGCGGGCGCAAGTACAAGCGCTGCTGTGGCGCTGCGCGGCCCGAGATCGATCCGGGTGCGCTCTCGCGCGGCGACATGGCGGTCGGCGACCGGATCCAGGAGTGGGCATACGCGAACCACCCCGATGAGATGGACGCGGCGCTCGGCGAGCTGGTCGGCGATCCCCACGGCGTGGTCTTCGGCGACACCGACACGCAGCTGGTGGCTTCGTGGCAGCTCAACGACCGCGAGCTTGCCGGTGGCGGCACGCCGGCGCAGCGCTATGCGCGGCTGCCGCGGCTCACCGATTCCGAGCGCGCGATCGCTCGTCGGATCGCGTCCGCGCGCCTGGCGCTGCTGCGGGTGCGCAGCACTGAGCCGGGCCGGGCGATCGAGATCGAGGACGTGACGCGCGGCAGCGGGCGGGCGCGGGTGGTCAGCCACGAGGTCTCCTCGTACGTTCGGACCAACGACATGTTCGTCGGTCATCTGTGCCGGGGCCGCCGTCGGCGTCGCTGTGGGGACCGATGGCGATGCTGGACCGTCGTGCCGGGCGTGAGCTGATCGACGTGCTGGACGAGCGCATTGCGCTGCTCGGACTCGACCCGTACGGCGACAAC